>CAZVIJ010000021.1:0-8079 GCA_964626735.1 uncultured Candidatus Saccharibacteria bacterium | reverse complement strand
GTCCATGCCGCTGCTACCCAACCTCGCTAAGATATTTGCGCGTTCGGAAACGGGGTCGAACGTCGTTTTCGTACTCGAAGCATTGACGGAATCGAGCCCGAAGCAATCTTCCTGCATCAGCCACATCCACGGCTCCCATCCTCTCGCGATAAGCCCCGGGTCTCCCATCTTCGTACCCTCCCCTCGCATATGGGCATCCATCCGTTTCGCGAACGCAGATTCCGCAATCGTCGCGCTCAAAATCTTATCGGCGCTCGCGATTGGGGAAATCACCCGCATGATATTCGGATTCCTCCACGGATCGTTGGCCTCGGCAAGTGTTTCGACAGCCCCGTACTCGGGGTCGGCAAACCCGCACTTCATGGTCTCAACCGTAAGGTTATTCTGGTAGTGCATCCAAATCTGCCATTTGTCGGTAAGGTTGCGAATCGTCCCCCGGTCGTTCTTAAAGAAAACGCAGGCGCTCGGCTTAATCCAAACTGGATTGACATGATGGTTCCACATAGAAAGGATGTACGCGCCAAGCAGATGCTCGTTCGCCTTCAGCGCATCGCGAAGATAGTCGAGGATCGGTTCGCGAACCTGCTCGGTCTGGCGCAGGAAATCGGGATCGCTCGCGCTCTGTATCTTCGTCTCGAACCGGCTCACGAAATCGGCAATCAGCCCCGTCATCAAATCGTACTGCGACGACCGAAGCGCAAGCTCAGCAAGCCTCGTCGTCTGGCCGACTATCGGAGTCAGTGCGTTTGCAACCGGCAACGCCGCACTCGCAAGATTAGCCTCGCTCATAGAATCCGGCCGGGGGACAAAACCGAATACGCATGCCCCGCCGCCGATAACGTCGGTAAAAGAGAACTCAGCATAGCTCGGCGTAATCTGCGCCACCCTGAACGGCTGCCCTTGCGTGTAATTGATGACACCTTTTGGAGTTCGGGCGGTATCGATCCCGATCGTAGTGAAGACATCAGACATACCCTTATTATAGCTATTGGTAAATCGTCATTCCATTCCCTCGATACACATTCGATCAGTTTCGACCAAGCCGTTTTGTCGCATAGGGATCTTTCCTACGCCGCAATGCATCCTTTGCCGCGTTATACCAATCACCGAACCCAACGTGGGTGTACGATGGAGAGTCGATAAATCTCTCTGCAATCATATCGAACATAGTATCCATAAATACGAACTTCAATTTCTTCCAGGCATCGCCGATTGATGCGGTACGATCATTGTTCTCGGCCCAAGCAAGGGTATTGGCCCATGAAACGTAATGCAGGGTGTCCTCCATCGACTTCCCTTCGGCACTGTATCGATATGTATAATCGACTGGAAAACCGAAACGTTCCAACGGAACCTTCATCTCCAACCCGCTCATGAAGGAATGCTCGTTGAATGTTTTGAGGTACCACTTCCCGACGTATGCTGCAGCTCGATGGATGTTCCCCTCCGGGTCCTCGGGTTCGAAATCGAACATAGGCCGAACGATCGCGCTCATGAACGTTAAAGATGCCGGATCGAACGGTCGGATATCGTCGTGCCCTTCCGTGGAACCGTCTCCTCTTATAATCCTGGATTCAGTAGAGGCATTTGGGACATTCGGATAATCGACATCAACAGAGAAATCTCGCATGCACGATAATATAGGATTTATTGTTATGTCGTAACCCACAATATGCCCGAAACCTAAAGCGATGCCCGGAAAGAAACATAATTCATCGAGGTTTCCCTGGTATAATGCGATATGCATACGATGGACCAATACCCCGCCGGCGGATACGAAATCGCCCCGAATTGCGTATATGATCCAGAGCTGACTGCGCCGCGGCTTGAAATAACCGCACTAGTTCAAGAAGAGGATATCGCGCATTGGCAGGAGGAGCAGGAAGAAAATCGATATGACGAGCTGTATCGGACATACGGCAAAATTTCCGGAGGTTTGCTCGTTACCGGCGTAGCATTGGCAGCGGCAGCATTAGCCTCGAACCTCCTCCCTCCATCCATGCAAGAAGCCGCAAGTTATCTGGTCGTTAAGTTGCCCTCAATTCCAGACTTGATACCGGATGGGGTACCGTTCTTGCATTCCATGCAGGAGTTCCTACAAGTGTACCAGTCTGCTACCGGTTCTCCTTATCCTGTAGCTGCATTCCTAGGTTTGTTCGGCTTATCGATATACGCGATGCGAAGATATGACCCGGAATCGGTCCTGGACGAGCAGAAGTTCCTAATGAAATCGCTCGGCTATGCAGGTCTCGCGACGATGGTACTACTGAACGTACTATTGAGGCTGGACATGGTGCCGAGAAGTGCGGGCGACTTCATCCTCAAGATCTACTCGCTCGAGATCCCTATGGTAACGGCATTTTTCATGCCGTCAATCATCAAGTACTCGAAACTTTCGTACCAACAGATTGTCGAGCGCGCTGAATCGACCCAAGAAGTTTCCGATTAGCCCCGGCACTACCTATAGCACTCGGAATTTATTTAAGAATACTGTATAATCCTCATGTTTATAACGAGCTTTCTCGAAGTTCGCGTGTTTCGCGTATCTTTACAGCTTGTGAGCAAAAGAAAACAATACATATGGCAGGTTTAAATCAAAAAGTTGATCTTAAAAACGTCAGAAACTTCGGTATCATCGCGCACATCGACGCGGGAAAAACCACCCTTTCTGAGCGTATTCTTTATTACACGGGTAAAACCCACAAAATCGGCGAGGTTCACGAAGGTGAAGCTACCATGGACTGGATGGAGCAGGAGCGAGAGCGAGGCATCACCATCACCGCGGCAGCTACCACGTGTTTCTGGAAATACCACGACGTAACGTACCGATATAACCTTATCGATACCCCGGGCCACATCGATTTCACGGCCGAGGTCGAACGGTCGCTGCGCGTCTTGGACGGCGCGGTATGCGTTTTGGACAGCTCACAAGGTGTCGAGCCGCAGTCTGAGACTGTATGGCGACAGGCGGACAAGTACAACGTCCCGCGAATCATCTACGCGAACAAGCTCTCCAAAACCGGAGGCTCACTCTACAAGACAATGGATTCCGTTACCCACCGCCTTGCGGTCAGGTTCGCGCCTGTTGTCCTCCCTATCGGCGAGGAAGGCGAATTCAAGGGTCTCGTTGACCTCGTTCGCATGAAGGCAGTCGTTTATTACAACGACCTCGGAACCGATATCCGCGAGGAAGAGATTCCCGCTGACATGCTCGAGAAGGCAAAGGAATACCGAGCGAAGCTTATCGACCAGGTTGCCGAATATGACGATGCCGTTATGGAAAAGTACTTGGGCGGCGAAGAATTGACCGAAGCAGAAATCATCGCTGCAATGCGAAACGGCGTTCTCACGGTTAAGTTCTTCCCTATGTTCTGCGGCGATGCGTTGTCGAATAAGGGCGTTCAGGTGCTCCTCGACTACATTTCCCTCCTTCTTCCCTCTCCGCTCGAGAAACCCGCAATCGTTGGCCACAACCCAAAGGACGAAACCCAAGAAATCGTTCGACACGCTGATGCAAACGAGCCGTTCACGGCGCTTGCGTTCAAGATCGCTACCGATCCGCACGTAGGTCGACTTACCTTCTTCAGAATCTACTCAGGTAAGGTTACCTCTGGTTCGTACATCTACAACTCAACCAAGGGCGAAAAAGAGCGCGTTTCCCGTATCGTCCTTCTCCACTCCAACCAAAGGGAGGAAGTCGAAGAGCTCTCCGCAGGAGAAATCGGCGCACTCGTCGGCATGAAGGTCACCGGTACCGGCGACACCCTCTGCGATCCGGATCATCCAATCCGACTCGAGGGCATCACCTTCGCTACTCCGGTTATCTCGAAGGCATTGGAACCAAAGACCAAGGCAGACCAGGAAAAAATGGCTGAAGCTCTCAACAAGCTCCAGGAAGAGGACCCAACCATCCAGATCAAGACCGATCAGGAAACCGGCCAAGTCATCCTTTCCGGTATGGGCGAAGTCCAGCTCGAAGTAATCGTCGACCGATTGAAACGAGAGTTCAAGGTAGAAGTTAATACCGGCGCTCCGCAAGTCGCATACAAGGAAACCATCCAGGCACCAGTCGAAATCGAAGAGAAATACGTTAAGCAGACCGGTGGTAAGGGTCAATACGGCCACGTCGTCCTCAAGCTCGAACCGTATCCGGAAGGAGACTTCGCATTCGAGAACGCTACCGTCGGTGGCGTTATCCCGAAGGAATACATCCCCTCGGTAGAAAAAGGTTTGAAGAAATCACTCGACGCAGGCGTCCTCGCTGGCTACCCCGTAGTCAACATCAAGGCAACCCTAACCCACGGTTCATACCACGAAGTCGACTCCTCAGACTCCGCATTCCAGCTCGCAGCCTCGATCGCGTTCAAGGAAGGCATGCGAAAGTCCGAAGCACAAACCGTATTGCTCGAACCAATCGTTAAGGTAGAGGTCGTATTCCCCGAGGAATACCAGGGTGCCGTACAAGGTTCCATACTTTCCCGACGAGGCCTTATCCTCGGTACCGAAAGTAGAGGTAACGCAACCGCGCTCTCCGCAGAAGTTCCGCTGGGAGAAATGTTCGGTTACACAACCGAACTTCGCTCCGTAACCTCCGGCCGCGGCAACGCGACCATGGAGTTCGCAAAGTACCAGCCAGTACCTATGAATATCCAGTTGGAGATTTCTAAGCAGAGAGCTGGTGGGAAGTAGCATCAATTAAGAATTGTGTGTTGAACAATTGACCGACCGGGAAACCGGTCGGTTTTTTATCAGTGATTACAGTATTGAATTATATATTCCTTTACACATAACTGCTTGTGGAATATTATTCAGATAAAAGATGAAAGTTTTACTGATAGTTTTAGTTATTTTAATAATTCTTGGTTCAGGTGGGATTGGATACAAGACTTTTGTTCTTAATCAACCGAAAGAAGGACCTAAAGCTATAGTTTCAAATATTTTTGATAATATTAACGCTGGTAAACCATTGGAAAATCAAAAATATATGGTTAGCCAAACCGCCCTCAAAGATATACCTACTGAGGCATCTACAACGTCATACAAATTGATAGGAAGGACTTTAGACGAAACCATAACCGGAAACTCAGCTAAAGTTGTTGAAGAAGTAGACTTGCTCTTACTAAAAGTGAACATGGAGTTCAAGCTCCAAAGAACTGGAGATTGGATACATGGTTATACATGGAAAGTAAGCGAAATAAACACCCCTAAGTTAGATCAAACATTATCTAATCCATTAGATTCAACACCGTCTGTAGGAGTAACCCCTACAGAAACTCCTACTAATTGGATTAGTAAAGATATTAACGATGAAATCACGCTTGCAACAATTAAATTTAGAATAACTGGCTCATCGGAGTCCACATCAATTAAAAGTAACAATATGTTTGCGGAAAATATTACTGCAAAGTCTGGTTCGAAATTTGTAAGAATCAAGTATGCTGTAACAAATACCACATCTTCGGCAATGAATATCAATGGAGGTGATATTTTCAAAATCAGAGATGATAAAAACAATTTGTATAATGAATTTAGTGAAATGTACTCACTTTCAGTTGATAATGTATTAGTTTATAAATCTTTAAACCCTAACATTCCGACACATGGTGAGATACTTTTTGATATCCCTGACTCAGTTAATCATTACGAGATAGTATCTTGTAAAAAAGATTCGAGTGATTGCTACGCGGTCAAGCTTAAATAACCTACTATAAGTGTGTATTGAATTATTAACACATTTTGTACATTTAGGTGTAATATACGATCATATAAGGGTTATTGGAGATGACACTATATGAAATCCTAGGCGTACCAGAAACAGCCTCAAACTCACAAATTAGAGACGCCTATAGAAATCTAGCGAAACAATACCATCCTGACAACTTTAAGGGTGCATCGAATCCGTTCAAAGAAATACAAGCTGCCTGGGAAGTATTAAAGGATACTCAAAAAAAAGCAGCTTACGATGCCAAACTTAGATCTTCAAGATATGCCCCACCACCTCCTCCAAACCAACATCATTATAATTACCAACCTCCGCCACCACGCCCACCAGTCACTCAGCCAATACAAACAGCAACATCTAGCAAAACATCATTAGGGACAATTATATTAGCCATACTAATTACTTTTGGTTTACTTGTGACATGTGGCGTTGTATTTAATTCATCTAATACTGACAATTCAACAAATACTACAACTAACTCAACAAATAATTCATTAAGTAGTTTTACTAGCTTACCAACACCAACACCTTCTTTAAGCAAAGAAGAATATATCAAGAATTCCGTTTTCATATCAGTTAGCGCACTAACTCGTGAACCATCAAAATATAATTATGCAAATTTCAATAGACCTGTTTCATTTAAAGGTAAATTTGAACGCTTCTTCAAAGATGATAAAACAGGAGATGTATTCGGCGGTGCAGTAGTAGACGCTAACGAAAAATCGATTTTACGAGACAACACCAATGAGGTTTTTGTGGACTTCAGCAAGAAGATCGATCTATCTAGAATAGGCGAAAACGACATTATTACTTTTTATGGCCGTTGTAACGGTGTAGCAGACGCCGTTGATGCTCTGGGAAACAAAGTAAACTCTAAGTTTACTAACGTTCAGGTAGAATATGTAAAAGATCAAACATCAGGATATTCAAACTAATATGAACTACTACGAGATTTTGGGGATTTCTGAGGATGCCACAAACTTAGAGATTTGGAATGCATACAAAAGATTGAGTGCAGAATATGCACCATCTCAGATGAACGGATTAGATGGACCATACAAAGATATACAGGAAGCATGGGAGGTTTTAAAGGACGATTCTAAGAAAGCTGTCTATGATGAAACACTAAGAGCCCAGAACACCGCTCATGGCTTCCAGCCAAATTTTCAACATCAGCAAAGTAATTATACTGTGCATTCAGAAGTATTACCCTCTATACGGTACGGGGGATTTTGGATAAGGGTTGTTGCGTATATTGTTGATTACATTATCTTGACAATTCTAGTAGCGATTGCAGGAGGAGTACTACTTTCTCCAACCGAGACAGAAGAAGCATGGCAAATCCTCACATTGTTTATTGTGTGGGCATACTACACAATTTTAGAGTCAACGAACATGCAAGCAACATTCGGAAAACGACTCCTAGGGTTGAAAGTTGTTGATTACGAGTACCAAAAAATCAGCTTTGGTAAAGCTAATGGAAGATTATTCTCAAAGATTATTTCTGGAATCCTTTTACTTGGATTTATACACATAGCTTTTAGTCCGAAAAAACAAGGTTGGCATGATGAGATTGCAAAATGCTATGTTATTTATCGATAACAGGAAACGACAACCATGATTTCTAAAAAATAGTCTCTGCTTATTTTTCTTACGATATTCCACATTTGATTTCATGATAAGCGAATAGAAGTTTGCTGAAATTGGTAGTTTCGTAAAACACATAGTGTACTTGCATCTAACCGTTTTACCACTCTCTCAATTTTCTTTCTCATCCTAACAAATCCGTCACCATGCTATACTCACCTCAAATGATTTCAGAAACCATCTACCCAAATCATGCAGCCGTGATCGAGCGATTCGGAACGCGACTTAACCCGGCTCAAATCGAGGAATTGTCGGCATCGATGGCGGTATTCCGCCTCCTGTTAACGACAGCAGCGATCGACAGGAACTCGGTTATCCTCGCATGGGAACAGTATCGTACCATGTGCACAGAATTCGGCGGCCTTGGAATAACTTCAAGCGATAAATCTACCGTGCATGCTGATGCCGTTCTGTATGAGCTCAGGCATAATCATGCGGTAGACGGTACGCTCGCTTCTGCCGCACGATTCGTGCTCGAGATGTACACGACGGGTAGGACTATCCCGGGAAATACGGGGCCGGGCTTCTTGCTGCAAGGCCTTGCACCCGACGAACTTGTAAGCGCGTTGCATTTCTGCGATGCGATGAACGACATTGCAGGAGAACCTCACGAGTATGGTCCGCGTACCGATATGCAGGTAACTGCTGAGTCCAGCACGCACTAGCTTATTGCTGGTTATTCGAAGTACGCTTTCGGTACAGTACCACGG
>CAZVIJ010000020.1:9862-27784 GCA_964626735.1 uncultured Candidatus Saccharibacteria bacterium | reverse complement strand
TCAAGAAAAGAGTTTTCTTTTAATTAAGAACATAATCAAATTGTGTAGGTCATTTAAGTATGACTTTGTTAATTCTACGCTTCTAGTGCAATTGCTAAAGAGTAGTACTTCAATCGGAGCTAATATTGAAGAAGCCATTGGGGCAGAGAGCAAAAAAGACTTTCTCTCTAAAATGTCTATTTCGTATAAAGAAGCTCGGGAAACAACATATTGGCTCACGTTGCTTGTTGAGTCACATGTTATTCCTCATGAAGCAGCGGCTCCATTAATTGCGGACTGCAAAGAACTGACTAGAATCTTAGGTAAAATAAGGTATACTTTGAAGTCTCGGCTTTGATCAATTTGATATAATAAAATCCAATGAATCAATGGTACAATTCAACATTGATCATTGAACATTGACCAAGGGCCCTTAGCTTAGTTTGGTCTAGAGCGCCTCGTTTGCACCGAGGAGGTCGGGGGTTCGACTCCCCCAGGGTCCACCAATCATTAATTTTTGTCTTTATAAAGATACAAATCCCTTTTTCCATAGATATATACCATAAGTTTATTTGCTTTTGAGATTAACGTTTGTTTCACCGTCGTATTAGGCTTTTTGGTCTGAACATCATAGTTGTAAAAATAAAGAATATTTCTGGATACAAAATAAACTTTTGTTATGTGTATAAATAGATATGTGATCCTCTTAATTAGTGTTTTTGTATGATAATATAATTCACAATGGAAGAATCAGTATTAAAAGAATTTCAACGAACGCTTGGAATTGAGGCAAAGCGTGTTGAAAGAACTAAATATGGTGAGGGAAATCATAATTTTTTTGTAACTGATTCCTTAGGCAAAAAGTATGTGTTTAAAGCTTTCAAGAATAGTGGTTGGCCAGAGGAGTATAAAAATCAATGGACTTCTAAAGTCCTTTCTGAACATAACATTCGTTTCCCAAAAGTACTCTGCGAAGAACGGCAAAGTAAATTATTTGAACATGGATTTTTAATTGTTGAATTTATTGAGGGGAAACTTGCTTTAAATGCTTTGGAAGATACAACAATAACTTTTAATCAATATTATTCAAAGGTTATTGAGCAGCTTGAGAGAGTAACGAAGATACATTTACCCAAATTTGGGTACACCCGCCAAGGAGAAGGTTCGCATGAAAATTATAGAGAATTCCTTCTAAGCGAAACGAAAGAAAAAATAGAAGAGATTCTGAAATCTGGTATTAATTTCAATTTAGCAGACAAAGTTCTTGAACAAATTGAAAATACTACATTATTTGACAAAGATATCCCGACTCTCGCACATCATGATGTGGGGCTTGATAATGTACTAATTGATTCTAATAATGAAGTTTTTCTAATTGATTGGGATTCTGCAATGAGTGAAGTATGGAGTCTTGATCTTTCCTATCTAACATTTCCAGCTCGAAGTATTCATGAAATGCCTAACCATAGAAAAAACGTTAAAAGGATTCATGAGTTAATAAAATCACACTATCTATTACCTGTTGATTTTGAAACCTACTTAAAACGAGAAAGGATACATCATATTTATTATTTAATTGGATTTATTCACCACGAATATTTTAATATGGAGAATGAACAAGAAGCTGGAGCTTATATTGAATATTTACAAGAACTATTAGAAAAGTAGGTTAACTAAAACTCTCAATCCTGTTAAAATTTAGAGTTTTAATTTTCTTCAACACCTTAAAATATTGTAAAATCTTTTCCCAAGGTCCACCAATCATTAACATTTGTCTTTATACAGACCTAAATTTCAGTAATCACTTATTGATATCCATTGGTTTTAAAAATTGAACAAATCCTTATATTTTGTAGATCTATAGGTATTCATCCATTGAGAATTATAGTTGTAAAAAACTAAGAATACCTTGTACTAGCTCTTCCTCATATCCCCTAAAACTATGTCCTGAACCCTTTATTATTTGACCTTGGGAATTTTTAATAGCATGTAACATTTTAGTCATTGCTTCATCAGGATTGTTAGGTTTACTAGGATGAAAGAACTCGTCATTATCACCAACTATAATTTTTACTGGTATATCAATCTTTTGAAGTAAAGGAAACTGATAATTACTATCATGAAAATCAAACATTCTTCCTTTTTCGCTTTGATCAGCCCATGATAGGAAGTTTTGGTAAGAGTGGGGTACATCGTCAAAACCATATGGAGCAATCTCATCGCCTTTGCCCTCTTGAACCTTGAGGCTTGCTTGATGAATCAATTCTTCTAAAGTTATATTAACCATCTTAGCAGCGTTCTTTAGCAGCCAATTTTTATCAAAAGGTGCTAGTAAAATAATTTTTTTAACAACCTTTTTATTCACACCTTCGAATAAATACTTAGTAATTTTAATGGTGCCAAGAGAGTGACCTACAAGGATTACATTTTCATAACCATTATTTAAGAGGTACTGAATCCATGCGTCAATATCCTTATATGAATCTTCTAGTTTTTCGTAATGGCTGCCAGTGTAAAATGCTTCACCTTCTGTTGTAATAAGTTCTTGGCGTATAGCTGTCCCGCGGTTTTGAACTGATAAAAATCCCATTCCTATCTGATAAAGGTTTTCACCAAGTAATGAAATCCACTTATGACTGAAGAAATCTCCTTCAAATCCATGAATAAAAATAACCACTGGTTTATCTTTTCTTCCTTCAAAAAATAAACCACTTAAAATTAAATTATCAACAGTAATTGTTTTAACTAACTTCATATATTAGATTTTACATCATTTGATATAAGCAATGCATTCAGTTCTTTCAATGTATTTAAATATTGTAAAATCTTTTCCCAAGGTCCACCATATAAATAAAAACAATCTCCATGGATGGAGATTATTTTTATTTATAGGCATACGCCTGGTTTTTTTGAGTCTTTTTCATCAGTTTCGCGTGGTATAATTGGGTATCTATGGCGGATATTTTTTGGTATGACGTGCCGATGCTGATGGCTGAGGATGGGACGTCGGCTTCTTATTCCGCTATTTTCGGGCCCGATAATTTGCCTCCTATTTCCGATCCGATGTATGCGCACTATCAGGTGTATCTCCAAAGCGTGCTGAACAGCGAGCCGTTAATTGCCGAGTATGCCGCACGTAGGGAGCTTTTCGGCGAGCGGAGAAGTCCTTCATTCATCCGGTCGGCTGATGAAGCGGTAGCCAGACTTGAGGACGTGCTTGTTTATGGTGAGTCGGGTCTTTGGCTTCCGGCTTGGTGTCCGCCGTATTTCGTATATGGTGTCGATGACGGGAGCGGATTGCCGATTCGTTCTGCGCGCTTGCCGCTCGAGAAAATGTATGTCGATCGGAACTCTCCGTTATCCCGTGTCTGGCCGTCCCGTTCCAAGAATTCCGATGTAGTACTGAGCAATGAAATGCCTTTCAACAAAGAGGTGCACGATTACTTCGCGAATGCGGATCGGCTAGAGCGTGCGGTACTTGCGAGTTCGCCCTTACTTCAAAATGTGGTGCGACTTGTTCAGTACGCGAATCTCGGGAACCTCTTCGAGGTTAAGCACAAGCTCTTCCTTTACTATATCCAGAAGGCTTACTCAGAACAGCTCAAGGCGCTTTCGGCATTGCAGCTATCTCCCCAGATGAAGGAAAAGGTGCCGGTAACGGAGGCTACTCGTTCGATGCTTCTTACCATGGCGGTTAATATCGATCGTGCCCGTTTGATTATGATGAATCCGGAAGATTTGGCGCAACCGCATTTCATGCAGAAAGATTCTCTTGGTGGAGTCAGTAGAGGAGGTACGAATATCGAAGGGGTTAGCTGCAAGAGTACTGTGTCAATTAACCTGTAACCTTCTCAGGCAGCAACCGCTTGCTCTGCTCGGTGAGGTTTTACGAAAATATGGTAATGTTCCTGAATTTCTCGAGCGACTAGTTGCCATAGATGATGCGGTTGGAGGTCGTCGAGCAGCTCGACGGTCCTGAATCGTTCCAGGGCGGTCGTTACCATACCCGGATCACCCGTTCTTCGCAGTTTAAGGTCAAGCGCTCTCGCAAGCAACGTGTAGTACCAGTCCGGATCGAATTCGAACCCTTCTGGACGGGTTTCTCCCATTCGCGAAATTCTCAATCCTTCGACATTCGGCATTTGTCTCCATAAACCATTTCGCTTGCCGCCATAGTCGTTTAATCTCGATCTTCGGTGAAGCGGTTCGGGAATATGCGAGATATTGGTGTCTTCTACAACGCTTGTATTAGGTACCGCGTGGAATTCGATATGGTCTATTCCAAGTTCGTGGCCTGCCTCGAGTACCCGCTCGCGCTTGAAATCCATACTGCATATGATCGACCGTTTGGGGATTTCTCCATGGGTTACGATATACACGAATTCCGATATCACGATATTTTCCAATGTGCAGCGTCCTGCCGGTATCCAATAGAATGGGGAATAGCCGAGCAGGTCTTGTTGTGCCGCATAGTGGAAGATACCGCTGGCTTCAGAGTTCGATGTCAATTCATGCAGATGCGGACGTGTCCTGCCTCCCGTGGCAATTACCGCTAAGCTATGGAGCATCGCGTACCGAAAGGTTTCTTCGATCTGCCTCGGATGGAATTCTTCTTCTCCTTCCTTGCCACCGACAAATTGCTGTATGCCGTTTGTCCGGCCGGTTGATGTGTCGTAGACGGCAGCCCAAATCGCGTGCGGACCCAAAGCGATATATCCCTGTTCGCGATCGCCAGTCTCGAATCGCTTGAATGGCGGAACGTAGTTGATGCTCATTGCGTCCATGAGATTACAAAATATATTCATTTCCGCGAAGCAGCGAAATATATAATGAATTTATTACCGCCTGTGGTAGTATCTGACCATGAAATATATTGCGTTGCTCAGGGCAATTAATGTAGGAGGACACTCGGTGTCTATGGAAACGTTGAGAGGTTTATTTGCCGCTATCGGTGTATCCGATGTAAGAACGTATATTCAGACGGGTAATGTTTTTTTCGAATCGGGGGAGTCCCGGGAGACGCTCGTGCCTAAAATCGAAAAGCATTTGGAAGCGTCGTTAGGATATGCCGTCCCTACGATACTGGTGACAGTCGAGGAGCTGGAGGAAGCTCTTGCAACTAATCCGTTTGTTAACAAGACGATCACAGACGATACCCGATTTTACGTACTCTTTCTTTCCAAACCATTGCCGGAAGATTACATCCCATATGAAACGCCCAAAGGAGATTTGGAAATTTTTTCTGCGGTAGAACATGTTGCGTTCGGCGTGCTCCGCTTGATAAACAGCAAAACAACCAACGTCATTCCTGCTGTCGAAAAAAAGTTCGGCATCTCGGTAACGGCAAGATTCCATCATACGACGATCAAGATCCTTGAAGCGGCAAAAAAGTGATTAATTCTGGTGGATCATTGAAGTACGTCTTATAATAGCGTGACTCATGTCACTACATCGTGTGATTGCAAGTGAAAAACCGGTTTTTCCCACGTCGCTCACTATCGATGTGCCCGTAGGAAAGGGAAGCGTCTCTCCCGAGCTGCTCTTGAAGATTGATGCCCCGAACGATGCGGCAGACCGTGGTGTCGTTAACGCATTCGTATTCGTGCACGGCTATGCCTGCGGTCCTTGGTTCGAATCCGATGGAAGATTGATTGCCTACGGCGATTGGATGCTTGAGGAAGTACGAAGAATGGTTCCCAACGCCGTCTTGGTTCAGTACGGATCGCTCGGCTATACGGGAAAGAGCGATATACCCTATGCGCATCTGGCGAGCGCGCCGCTTTGCAACCACTACTTGCCGTTCGATGCGGTCGTATCGATGCTTCGGACTTCATACCCCGGTGCAATGCTGAATGTCGTTGCGAATGCGCATTCGATGGGAGCGTATACGATTCTCAACTACCTGAAGCACCAGGAGATTGCATCTCGGACTGCTGCTCAAAACATGAGGCTTACGACAGTGCTTTCCGCACCTGCGATATCGCTTTCTAAGCTAACGCATAGTTTCGATTGGATGGGAGTCGTTACGATGGGGATGTACGAATTTGCCCGAGTAATCAAGCGTCGTCCAATTATCGCTTATGAAGGCGCTATCGTCTTGCATCGTGCGGCTGCGTTGTTTTTCGATATGTTCGGCGATATGGCGCATCTTCCTTCGGGGCATTATTTTTTGGACCGCGTAGTGGATCATACCAATCCTCTTATTTTAGGCTACAACCTTTTCGAACTTGCATGGCAGGATCAACGAAGAAAAGTCGTTGGCCTCGAGCGTGCCCTGAAAGGCGTCGATGCTGCAATTCTTTACGAGAACGACGTGCTCGTCAACAATAGGGCGATTGCCGACGCAATACCGGGACGGGTAAAAATGCTCACGAATGTCGGTCATGCGGCAGAGCTGCATCCTGGGGCGGCGAAAACAATCGCGTCGCTTCTGACGAGCTACGCACTGTAGCTCTAGCAGTTAACCCTGCTCCATAGTAGAATGCTGCGATGCAAGCACTATATAAGGAACTTGGAAAGCATTTTGACCTCATTACCGCCCCCCACACCGATACCGACAAGGAAATAGCGTTCCTCGATACTTTTTTCAAGGAACACTCGGTGCGTACGGTGCTCGATATCGCGTGCGGCTCGGGTCGGCACAGTATTGCTCTTGCCAAGCTCGGGTACGAGGTGACCGGTGTCGATTATTCCGAATACCTGTTGGCAGTAGCGAGGAGCAAGATTATCGATTCGGCGTACGTGGATTTCCAGAATCAGAGTGTCGCCGAGATGAAGTTCCAAACCATGTTCGATGCCGCAATCTGCATGTGGTCAACATTCGGTGAGCTTCCGTACCGCGATATGCTGGAAAGGCTGAGGGATTGCTTGCCCGAAGGCGGCTATTTCGTGATCGATAACGCAAACTGGAATAACCGAATCATGGGGCCGCAGAAAGTTAGCGAGAAGACGGTTGAAGGCGAGGGAGTTGCCATCAAGGTTAGGATCGCTACGACCCATGAACCGGACCGTGTCCTTCGCAAAATTCACTACGAAATGGATGGCGAAGTATATGATGCCGATGTGACGCTCTTTGTTTTTAATGAAGAAAGCTTCAAAGAACTTCTTGGAGAGTTCGGGTTCGTTCACGAAAAAACATACAGCGACTATCGGGAAATTTCAGACCCGAATGCGGGTAGGTATCAGTACGTATTTAAGAAAGCTTGAAAACAGCTTTCTGAGGTATAATCCGACATGACATACCTGACGGGTAAACATTCTGCAGACCAAATGTTTGCTGTGGCCGGTTGCCGTGTAAGCGAAGCTACACCCGAACGGGTGGCTGCTCTTCTGAGTGGTGGCAGTTATACCACCGTCCGTTCAACGTTCGGATCCCCCGTTGTGAATGAACCTCGTGTTCTTACCTCGTCGCATCGAAAAGAATATTGCGAAGAATATTGCGTCACAGCACCTTCCGATCCGGCGGTACTCTATGAAATCGGCGCAAGCGTCTGCAGTATGATTTTTTCGTTGGATACTACCGGAACTGCAACCTCGATTCATCTTGATGTCCTTACCGGTGTAGGGGCTATGGGACATGAGGCACCAACTTCAGCATATCTCGATGAGCATTTTGACCGCTTGGGATATGTGCACCCGATACGAAGCGGAGTATTGGCTGCGTTAGGCGTCAACCGGTTTGGCTTTACGAGTAGTTCCTTACGAAAGGGACAAAATCGTGTATTGAGGGGAATCGTATCAAGCGCCGTTCGTCAGGCTCGCATCCCGCATCTTTCCGTTGTTTCCATGATGGTCGAACCGGAAGCCGCGATTGCCGACAGTTCCCATCATACATCGGGCTTGGTGTTTATCCCGTCGTACGTGAGCGGCTCTCCTTTACACGAACTGATGCTTATCAAAGGATGGCCAACGCACGAATTGCTCACGGCATACGAGAACGCCTTGTTCTTCCCTACAGAAGCTTCCTGATTCCGTTGCTGAGATTTCCGTAATGGTACCTGAGGTCGTGGACAGATGCGTCATTTTCCATCTCGTGGACGAGGCTATTGCGAAGCTTATGTGCAGCCCATAGCCTATTGTACAGTTCCTTTTCGTAGTAGGGCTTGGCATTCTTGAGACGTTCGCCCATTGTCTCGCCCTTTATTTTACGTTTTTGCATCGCGTAATCGAGCAGCTTGTCGGCGTCGATAACTGCGGTGCGGACGATACGCTTGTCGCTATGTTGCGAGTTTTGGTAGATGACGTTGAGCCGCTCGATTACGTCCTTCTTCCAGGTCGTGTCCTCCTTATGGAATAAAGAAAAGACGGCGACGATAATGATGAGGAGAATAATAAAGAGAACTGCGGTTATCACAGTTCTCTTATAGCAGAATTAGGTACGGTTTACATTACTATTGAACGCCTTCTTCCGTTGGCGTCGGCAATCCCGATGGACCGTCAAACGGATTGCGGAACATTACCTCACCCAGCCTATCGGACAATTGATTCGTCAATTCCGGCGACGGGTGGTTTACGCCACCCGCCATTTGCTGGAGATTGAGGCTATTCATATATGCATGTAGCATCTCTGGAGTACAACCGGGACCAAACATAAGGGCAAACGGAGCTTCGACCGCTGAAGCGCCGTCCGGAGTGAAAAGCACCCCTTCGCTCACGGTTTCTCCTGCGTCCAAATACTGCACATCGGTCTCGCTATAGGAGAAGCCATCGCGCGCAACACCAGCCGCGGCCCTGAATATTCCAACTACTGCGGGATAGTCGCTCCTGAATTCAGTCGAGACTGACGCCGTTGTCTCGACAACTTTTGATAGATCTGCACGGGGACCTTTGGTGAGCGTAAATCCTGGAGCTGCATCAACAAGCGCCTGAGCGGTTACGCAGGGTTGGCCATTTACGTTCTGTACTTGGGCTCCCTGGATATGGGCATATGATCTGAGAACCGCATCGGAGAGCGTAGGCGTCGGAGGTTCAGAAGGTGCAGGGGTTCCTTCATGAGAAGTCGACCCGCATGCTGAGGCTGAAGCTAGTAGTGCCAAAAGAGAAATAAGGGTGGCTAGTGTCCGCGGCTTTTTCCAGTTAACCGCTATTGCCTGATAAATTAGGCTGGTATAGTCTGCAAAATTAATGGCAGACTGGGCAAAACTTTCGAGTCTGGTTGGTTTCATGCGCTATTATTATATCATGGTATATAGTATGACGCTGTTTCTCACTCCGGAAGCATCGCCGGCTGGATTGCCCCGTTTTGAATCATATCCATAATTTTTTGCTTGAATGCCGTAAAAAGAGATGCTTTTCTCCCCGGATCGTTGTCCCTCCTTAGTTCTGCCTGGATCGCGTCTGGTGCACAGCCTTCTCCGCTCATCATTGCGAACGGTACCTGAGCGTTCATATGGGTAGTGCCGTCCCCCAATTGGGTAATCCTTGCCTTTACCACATGCTGCTCGTCCAATTCGATAACTTCGAACCGTTCCGATGCGGCTTGTCCCGTTTCGGGATCCAACTGTTCCAGGACTGCGACGCCAACGAGAGCATGGCCCGACGGTTGGTAGGCGTTCGCAAGATTATTGCGTGTATACAGGGTTTCTGAGATTTGCTGATTTCTACCCTCTGCCAGGAACATAGTAGGTACCATATCGACGGGCAAGTTGAGCCTTGCGCAAATGTGCCCATTGACCGTCGTTATCAAATTAGCCGGGTATGCCCGGTAGAGAGCCATTTCGGAAGTTGAAGCCGGAATCTCGGATTGCTGCGTACCTTGCGATTGGCCTGCACAGCCTGCCAACAAGGCTATAAGGGAGAGTAACAGCAACGGTCTACTCATTACATGTAAGGAGCGAGTGACACCGGGGTATCTCCCGGCATACATACTATTCAGTTTGTTTTTTGACATAAAAATGTGGGGAGAGATTATACCATGAAACGTCCTATTGTAATTTCTATTTACTCTATTTTTGTTCTTGGCGTGGAGTAGGATGTGGTCATAATTGTATCCGTGATATGGGGCTTGCACGCGGAAATTTCTTGTGCTACAATCTCCATGTTCTCGTTAGTAAACTATCAGCTCTTAATATCCAATATATACGTGTGAGGCTCAAGCTGCGGCTTTGACTATAGACTTGTGGAATTATTTTAGATTTTATATAATCCGCAAGTCTGCAGTACACCTGCAGTTTAGTTCTTAAAAAACTGAATAGAATTAATTTTTTTGTTTTTGGGTAGAAGCTAAAATAAGCTTCAGGCTTTCGAGCTTGAACGCAAATTTTAGTCATTTACATTGTTTTAAAAATAACTCGATTAGCGTGCAATTAATCAATTTGATTGCATTCTAATTCTAATCAAAAAACTCAAGGGCGTATGGTGGATGCCTTGGTACAAAAAGGCGATGAAGGACGTGGGAAACTGCGATAAGCCTCGGTAAGCTGTTTACAAGCATTATTAACCGGGGATTTCCGAATGGGGAAACCCCTCCTGTTTTCAGGAGAGTGCGACACCTAGTGTTGCGCAGCAAAGTGGAGGAACTGAAACATCTAAGTACTCTGACGAAAAGAAAACGAAGTGATTCCCTCAGTAGTGGCGAGCGAACGGGGAAGAGCCTAAACCTACCATGTTGTTTAATATGTCTTGGTCGTAGCAATACGATTAAGTGTGTTGAGCACCGGCATAACGGTTATGCATCGTAGGGGTAGTAAGAGCCTGCAGTCGTATTTATGTAAGCGATAGACAGTTACAAAATTCATGTATAGCAGAAATTGGTGGATTACCAATACCAAAGAGGGTGAGAGTCCCGTAAGTGAAATATATGGATCTGTCGTAGGATTTCTTGAGTAGGGCAGGATACGATTGTCCTGTTTGAATTTGTCCAGACCATTGGAGAAGGCTAAATACTTTTTGTGACCGATAGTGAACTAGTACCGCGAGGGAAAGGTGAAAATAACCCCGGGCAGGGGAGTGAAATAGATACTGAAACCATATGCCTACAATCAGTCGGAGCTCATTTATTGAGTGACGGCGTGCCTATTGAAGAATGAGCCAGCGAGTTGTGTTGTACAGAGCAAGGTTAAGTCGTTTAGCGACGAAGCCGAAGGGAAACCGAGTCTGAATAGGGCGATCAGTTCGTGCAACTAGACCCGAAACCAAGTGAGCCACCCATGGCCAGGTTGAACAGCTTCGAAAGAAGCTGGGAGGACCGAACTAATTAACATTGAAAAGTTATTGGATGAGCTGTGGGTAGAGGTAAAATGCCAAACGAACTTGGAAATAGCTGGTTCTCCCCGAAATAATTTTAGGATTAGCCTTGAGCAACTAGCGTAGGAGGTAGAGCACTGATCGGATTCTGGGGTCTTTTAGATTACCAGGTTCTTTCAAACTCCGAATACCTACTGCCGTATCTCAAGAGTTAGTGCGCGGGGGCGAAGCTCCGCGTGCGAGAGGGAAACATCCCAGACCAACAACTAAGGTCCCAAAATCATGTCTAAGTGGTAAAGGAGGTAAAGACTCACTGACATCCAGGAGGTTAGCTTAGAAGCAGCTATCCTTTAAAGAGTGCGTAATAGCTCACTGGCAAAGAGGAGTTGCACCGACAATATAACGGGGCTAAGTCATGTACCGAAGTTTTGGATTTGATCACAGATTTATCTGTGGTTGACTGGTAGGGGAGCGTACTTGTAGCGGTGAAGGTTAACCGTAAGGGAGGCTGGAGCAGCAAGTAGCGAGAATGCTGGCATGAGTAGCGAGAGTCAGGTGAAAACCCTGGCCACCGAATATCCAAGGGTTCCTCAGCTATGATAATCAACTGAGGGTAAGTCGATCCTAAGCCGAGTCTAGAAAAATCTAGGGTAGGTGATGGACAAGGAGTTAATATTCTCCTACCGAAAATTATTCGTTATTACTGATGGGGTCAAGGAATTGAGAATGTCAGCTCTGACAGGTCAGAGTATAAGCAGTAAGTTAGGATTTTTAGTCAAATGCTTGAAATCTGATGCCTTCGGGCGAAAAACGAGCTGTTACGTAAAGGCGATGCTCTCGGGCAAAGCTGATTGGCATGATTAATTCTTCAAGAAAATCCTCTAAGGAGAATGGTTTTTGATCGTACCGTAAACCGACACAGGTGGATTGGTAGAGTATACTAAGGTGGACGAGTTATCTTCTGTTAAGGAACTCGGCAAATTACTGTCGTAACTTAGGGAAAAGGCAGTCCTCTGTAGAAATACAGGGGAGACACAAAAGAGGTCCAGGCGACTGTTTAACAAAAACACAGGTTAGTGCTTAATCCGCAAGGAGATGTATACTAGCTGACGCGTGCCCAATGCTGGTAATTTAAAGAAGGTTGTGCAAGCGACTGACCGAAGATCCAGTGAATGGCGGCCGTAACTATAACGGTCCTAAGGTAGCGAAATTCCTCGGCGCTTGATAGGCGTCCCGCACGAAACGCGTAACGATTTGGACACTGTCTTGACAGGAGGCTCGGCGAACAATGAAATGGCTGTGAAGATGCGGCCTACCCGCACCAGGACAAAAAGACCCCGTGGAGCTTTACTGCATCTTTGTATTGGATTAGGAATTCATGTGTAGAGTGTAGGAGGGAGACTTTGAAGGCGGCACGCCAGTGCTGTTGGAGTCAACAATGTAACACCTCCCTTATGTGTTTTTAATTCTAACCGTGATCACTCACAAGTCTAGTAAAGTAATCTACGATTAATGGTAAAAATTAAGTAAACCACGAAAGTAAATTTGCTAGCACTAGGTTTGTGCGTGATTCGGGACAGTGCATGGAAGGCAGTTTAACTGGGACGGTTCCCTTCTAAATTGTAACGGAGGGGTTCAAAGGTAGCCTCAGTCCGGATGGAAATCGGACTTAAGAGCACAAAGGTATAAGGCTGCTTTACTGTTAGACCTACAAGTCGAGCAGTCACGAAAGTGGGACTTAGTGATCCATACGTCACTCATGGGAGTGCGTTAGCTTAACGGATAAAAGCTACCCCGGGGATAACAGGCTAGTGGTGCCCAAGAGTTCATATCGACGGCACCGTTCGGCACCTCGATGTCGGCTCGTCGCATCCTGGAGGGGCAATACCTTCCAAGGGTTAGGCTGTTCGCCTATTAAAGCGGCACGCGAGCTGGGTTCAAAACGGCGTGAGCCAGTTTGGTCTCTATCCGGTGTGGGCGTTCGAAGATTGAAGGGTGTGCTGTCCTTAGTACGCAAGGACCGGGATGGGTTAGCCTCTAGTGCACCAGTTGTCACACCAGTGGCATAGCTGGGTAGCTACGCTAATAACAGATAAGCGCTGAAAGCATATAAGTGCGAAACTGGCCCCAAGATTAATCTTCGTCATTAGATCACCCGCAGACTACGGGTTTGATAGGTCACAGATGTAAGGCTGGCAACAGTTTTAGTCAAGTGATACTAATCGATCGAAAACTTTTGATTAGATAAAATAAAACATAAAAACATTAAGTTACATTCTATTCAGTTTTTTAGGAACTAATTTTTTTAGAAGGGAAACCTTCTTGCATAACGAAGAATCCGGACGAAAGTCCGGGTTTTTTATTGCATAACGGTGGTATAATCCATGTATCTCATATCTCGACGATCTGTACAAAACGGAATACGAAATCGCGCGGTCCGCGTCGCAAGTGGATACGTTTGCGAATCGCGTAGATGCTGGTTATTTGGGTGATTTCTACAGATCGGCGAATATCCATCCATCTCTTGTCGTAGACTTTCTCGAGAAGCTCGCGGCAGTCCTGCACCATGTCGTTCCCCTCTATGCTCGCGCGGTTCTCACGAAGCATTTCGACGTGGATATCGAGCCCGATCGCATTGGAGTTTCGCAGGGGAGAATTATGATTGAACGCTCACGCGCTACGTATTCCAACGGTGTCCGGCACGATACGCACGCCGTCGGTATTGGTTGGGGAGATGCAATTTTCTGCCGTCATTTCGCGATAACGCCTGAAGGATGGTACCAGTCAACCACAGTCACTTACACGAATCGGTGCATGTACGATCATTACCTTTTAGGACACGCTAGCGCGAAATTGCATGACGCCGAATTCTACGAGGTGGAAGGACAAGTTCTCAGCAAGCTGCTGCAGGCTAATCATGAACGAGACCTTCGGAAGGCCTTTAGAATTACGGGTCGGATACGATCGGGGAGTGACATATGGACGGACGTGATGTCCGCGCATGGTAAGCCGTCCCTGGCTCGCTCGATCCCGCTTGTTGAAGCGTAGCTAGCGGATTTGTCATCCATTTGTCTATAATACCCCTATGTCCAAACTTATAGAACTTGCATGCCCTGATACCGGTTGGCTGCAGCCAGTTCCGCAGCTTGATGGAGTCGTAACTACGATACGTCAACAACCAGAATATATCCACTGGGACGTTACATGGAATAAGGTATTCAATACCGCCGGCAAAATAATCCACTTAGCTTACCGCCAAGGCTTTAATCGGCCGCAGTGGGGGAGGAGGGAATCGGCTGATGTAATAACATGGCACGATCGAACCGGGGCTCCTTTGCGAAGTATCGTGTTTGCGGGAGCACTCGCCACCATGGTCGGAGACCCCGCCGAACGCCAGGTAGAGGTACCTCCCCAAGTAATAGAGACGTTCCATGGCGATCGATGGGGGGCTGATCGCGAACGGACCTTTACCCGGGTTTACGAAGATGGGAGGCTCGTGCGCGTCGCCTATGCGTCAGTCCATTGGAACGCGTCGCCGCATATGCTGGTGCAGGAGGTTGCTCCCGGTGGCTGTTCAGGAGATTACGCATCGTGTTTTATCGATTACGGTACCAATGCTATTGTTCCGACGATTGCCAATAAGCTTACCGGAATCGCTTATGAGGCCTATTCGCCTATGCTTATTGAGTGGTACTTGGCTAACGGCAGCATCGTACTCCCTTCAATTGTTGATGCGGTATCCATGGAGTAAAGCCCTAAGTGTAGACCTAAACCTACTATAACTCATGGTTCGGATGGTATAATCTCGAATCAATCGTCTATTGTAACTATGAAGTATCCGGGCGGTCCAATAGAGCAAGTGGTAAACGACGCGACAATATACAATGCGGTATATTGTCCGACGAAGCACTATCTTCGCACCTATGGCGCGCCAGGGGAGGCACATGACGATCCTGCAGAATCCGATACGCTCACGGTTGAGCAGCAGTTTTGGAACCAGAGATTTCTTCCGTACGATCCAAATTCGCTTTTAACTCAAATCCTAAAGCTTGATGAACGGCGCGAGGATCTTTCGGTTATTCATTTTCGCGATATCGAGCAGGCTCATCCGCGGTTACCGTTGGAAAGGCTTGCGCCATACGTATTCAAAACGTTGCTCGGCAAGTATCCGGGATCTTCGGCACAGAAAGTACATGTTGTCACGTTTCCCGAACTTTTAAGCCCCGATCGGGATTTGTACGGCATGCCGAACGGGATACTATTCGATCGCGAGACTGAAACATTCGCGCCGCTTGTCGGCATGCGGACTACCGAGGGAGGACGCACGTTGCTGGCAGCGTATTATTCATACTTGATTCGCCTTTGCGGATACGAGTCAGATAGGGCGGTGATATATTGGCCGATTGGCAGGAAGAGCCTGACGGGCAAACAGAATGTCGAATTCCGCTGGGTTGAAACGAGCAGTCTTAGGAGAGTGAACCGGGTGGAAAAAGCGATAACCGATGTTGTCGATATGGATGTCATTGATAACTTCCCTCCGCCTGTATTTTCCGAGAATAAATGCAGGCCAGAGCAACCGGATCAGTGTCCGTTCTTCGGAGTTTACTGTTTTTTTGGCGGCGACGATGAAGTGAATATCGGTATATTGCCGGGAGTTGGTCGTCCAGAAATGGAATTTTTGACGAAGGAGCTGAATATACGTACCACCAGGCAGTTCTCGCGAGTCGATATCGATATCTTGGCGCGCAGGCATGATCTCAATCGGGATCCCAGGAAAATTAAGGCGGGCATGAACCGCGACAAGTTAGCGCGGCTGAAGAAGCGGGCTGTCGCGTACGATTTAGGTGTCGGCATCATGGAGCAGCCGTTCACCGTGCCGAAGGTCACTTGGTCATTGGCCTTCGACGATGAAACGCTCAATTATTTCGATCCGAATGCACTCAAATACAATTCTTTCACTGATTTCCATGGGTTTTTCGCATACAACCACGATACAGGAGAGGAGCGTAGGATAGGGGTGATGGCTGAAGGGGAGACGGAGGATGACGAGTGGGATGCATTCCTTCGGGCTTGGGAAGAAGCACATGCGTTGACCAACGGTTTCAAGAGCGCATGGATTTTCCATTACTCGCCGCACGATTACAATCAAATCGATACCTTAGCGAAAAAGTACATAGAAAAAGCGATGCTGCATACGTTTCCCATGTACCTACTTAAGGAAAGGAATTTGTTCAGAGATATATACCCCGACGTCTTACGGAATTGCCATTTGCCACGCTATAAGCTTAAAAGCATCGCTTCGTTGTATTTCGGCGAGACATGGGATGTCGATGTCCATGGCGTTACTCATCGCGCCGACAGCAGATTCGCAACGCGTATGTTTAGGGCGTACGTAAAGGGCAAGGCACGAGGTGTCGATCCCGAGATTCTTGAAGGGTATAAGCGCGGTATCTCGGAATATAACGGTAAGGATTGCGAACGGTTGTGGCAGCTCGTCTACCAGCTGCCGTTAAGTCCGAATATCGTTATGGCCGAAGTAGTGCGGCAAATGAACGAGTATCATTGGCCGGACTGATTCGGCACCAAGGCGGAGCAAAAACCGAGGCTGCCCGCACGCAGTCCCTTGCTCGGTTTCTTGAAGTCAACTTTTTTGAACCCCTCGAGCATCGCTGGTACGAGCAGCTTACCTCCATCCAAGTATGGCGGCGTGCGGTCGAAATTAGCCCGAAGCAGCTCTGCCCGCCGTTTATTTCCTTTCGAAGACGGTTGTACCGGGTGCGGATTGGTCGGATCTCTCAGCTCGGTAACCGATTGCGTTACGGCAAGTAACCCCGATTGTTTGAATCCTTCAGGCCCAAACTGCCTCAGTTCTTTCGTGGTAATTGTCGGAAGCTTGAGGCCGAGGTGGTCGGAACCAATGGCGTTCATCGATACCCCTCCGACTTGCGTGTACTGTGAAGGTGTCAATTCGGTTACGAGCAGCTTATCGTTTTCGCTGACTGCAACCCGAAAGAGCCGCGTCGATCCGAGGTTCGCAATGGTTGCCATAACGGCTTCTTCTGTCCTCCAAATTAGTGCCAATGCGGTAGAACTGATTACTCTTCGGCCCATGAACTGCGCCTTGCACATCGTCTGCACTTCATTGAACCAGTCGATAGCTCTGTTGCGCATATACTTCTCGGCCTGCGCGTTATCAAGCGATTGCAAATCGTCGTTCAGTGGCTCTTCTTGCTCGCGCATCCATCTGAGAAAGTAATTGTCCTGCTCCTGGAGAAAGAGCCTGGTGGTCTCATCATCCATCGAGTATGCCGCCGAGATGCATAATGACGATACCATCCTTCGCTCGAGGGCAAGGGAGGGGAATAAGTACCCTGCTATCGATCCCGCCTTGGAGTCAAGCACGCAACACTGAATATCTGCCGTCGCAACATCGATTTGCCGTATTGAGTTGCCATGCGAAAATATACCGAGCGACAGGGTCGCGAGCTCATTGCCAAAAAAACAATGTTTGGCCGATTCGTCTATATTTGGGACATCTTCCGTTGTTGCCATGTGGGTAATTTTTATTTTAAGGTATGAATTAAGAATGCGCTATATATAGCTCCTATGCTATGAGTCGTCAGGAAGATTGAGCCATCGGCAAGGATTGCAGCTCGAGCATGTACTTGTGCTCCTCAGCCGCTCCTGGAAATAGCGCCCTCAGTATGCTGGAAGTATCGGTCGCTGCGAGATACGGGCACTTGGTTTTAGGTAACGTGT
>CAZVIJ010000020.1:7823-9852 GCA_964626735.1 uncultured Candidatus Saccharibacteria bacterium | reverse complement strand
GTTGGCTCCTCCGATTGCCGGCAGCAGTACGGCGTATGTAAAACATACCGCAGGGTAGAAATCGTCGGAATCTTCAGCAGAACGTTCGTATTTCCCGTAAATTACACCTACATCTGTTCCTTCAGTGGAAATGGCATAACCGGGGTATATTTTCCGGTATCGTGGAGGTGCCTGAGTATTCGGATTCGTATCGGTAAACCATGGTGCTACTCGAGTCCTGCGGCTTATCGGCGTTAACTCGCAATTGGCTAACTCTAAGCGTTTACCCAGGTATTCTTCCATTACCTTCAGGTGAAGAAACATAGCTTCATATTCAAGAAACCCTTTGTCGGTAAACTTATACGTTCGTGTGAGTTTTGCCAGCAAACCAGCTTCGTTGCAACGCTCAACCGTCTCTGCAAGTTTTTCTAGTGGTATGTGCGCTACCAACAAATCCATGCACGATTATACCAGGCTTCATGTATAGCTGTTGCATTCTCTTAGTTCTTGGTCTATAATCCTTATGTCCTTCAGTATTCAGATAGTGTTACTGGTAGCGGTTAAATCCAGTACAATGCCGGGAACACCATCTGGTTACTGTGGCGGAGCGGAACTACCTCTTTCCATCCCGAACAGAGTCGTAAAACACTCCAGCGCCGAAGGTACTTGAACGCTAAGTCGTTTCGGGAGAATAGGTCGTAGCCAGACTAAAAGAGATCCAGCGATGGGTCTTTTTTTGTTGCCTATCGATACGACTCGAAAATTTATTGATTCTGTTTTACACTTGGTTTATGGGATTTTCATCCGCAATCGAGGCGCTCGGCACGAGACGAGAAGCAAAATCCATCGAGGAAGGCGATTTATTGACACCAGATGTTTTTTGGGCCGTTGAATCTCGTTTCCAGGAACTGCAGTCTCTTGCTCAGCGTGACCCGATTCATTATATCGCCTCATCGCTCGAAGATGGCTCGATGGATATCGTAGACCACTTTGTAGACCCTGAGGTGAGCGGGCTGAAAAGGTATTCAATTGGAGCTTTCCAAAGAAGATTCAATAGGGATGCCGCTACGTTCGGTCTTGCGGTTTCCAAGCTTATTCGGAGCGAATACATGAGACAAGAATCATTAGCGATGATTGCCGAGGATGCGCCGAAACCGGTGTTCAGGGCGGTGCACTCAAAGCCAGCGGTTTTCGGCGGGGCGAATATCGAGACATACGGATTTGAACTCATCGAAAACCATGAACGGGTAACGATGGAAGTCGAGCACCGGGATATGGGGCAGGGAAAACCAACCATGGTGAGAACCTTGCGTGTTTTCGGTAAGCCCTCCGAACCAGGCAAGCGCCTCGGTACACCCAGGTTTACCGTTACGCTAACGAGAGAAGAAGATGGTAGAGAACAGGTAAATGTCCACGATTCTAATTCAGGTGCACTAGCGCCTTCTGAAGTTGTCGGTATTCTTAAGAAAATTGGGCTAAAGAAGAACAGGTGAAGTGAAAACTATAGGGCTTCATGGTATACTACTACATGAACTCATTTGCCCAGTTTTTCGATACAAGCAATACCTTGGGATCTGAAGCGCAGGTAAATATTGCGGGATGCCTTTACCGAGCCGCCGGTATAAATAACCATCCGGATGTCGCTTCGAAAGAAGGCCTTCTTCAAGAATTGAAGATTAACGCCTTGGGGTTTTTCCGTGAGCATAGGCCCGACTTTCATCCCGCAATAAAGACTTATCTTTCGGGAAACCCTATTAACAGCTCGCTTTCGCAGTTCATTGTTGATGGTCATACGGGTATCGCTCCATCGCAAAACGAACTTGTGGGCTCTGCGTACTTATGCGCACTCACTCATGTCGCTCGGGGTGGACATGTCGTCAACGCTGGGTTCGATTTGACCGTCGATGAGATGCATCAGGCGATGGATACGAGAGTTTGCAGAAAGGCTGGAGATATCGTTAGCGGAATCGTACGGGAACATGAACAGACAGCATGGCAATTGTTATACCGCCATTTCTATCGGTACCAAAACTTTGCCGAGATTTTCGGA
>CAZVIJ010000020.1:0-7813 GCA_964626735.1 uncultured Candidatus Saccharibacteria bacterium | reverse complement strand
GCGCGATGAGAAAATCGCCCAAGGATGGGCGATTTTTGATATTTCGAACGCCAACCCTGAATTTTTAAAAACCAGAAATGCCGCCATTTATGAAGCCTTTGGAGCAACTCCCGCGTTCTACTTTTCAAGGATGCCGTTTTTCAGGCCGGTTTGGGACTTCTATCCGTTTGATCTTGCGCCGCAAATAGAAATAGTTCGCGCACGTCCCGATGTCTTTGTCGCATTGATGAAGTTCGTGAAGGATGGAGAGGCTGCGCTTAGGTTACCGGTTCGACGTATTTAGCCTTTACCTTCTTGCGAACGTTGAATTGTTGGAGGTATACGAGCCAGCCGAGGAAGGAGAAGAGCGCTGCGAGCAGTATCGGGTAATTGATATTAATCGAGATTGCCACTCCTGCGACGATCGGAGGAATGATTTGCGCCAATGATTGGATAGATTGGTTGATTCCCATGATTTCGCCTTGCACGTCCTCGCCTGCCAGGTTCGAGATAATCGAGGTGATGTTCGGCTGCACGAGCCCTTCGAATATTGCTATAAACGGCAGTACGATGAAAAGCGTCTTCAGCTTCTTCGGCAGGAGCAGGCACGGGAGCGTAAGCGCAAGCAGAAGCAACGAGTAGAGAACAATACGTTGAGGTGACATCTTCTTAGATATAATGCTGTTGAGACCTCCAAGGGAAATCGCGAGCCATACGCCGGCATAGGCGAAAAGATTGCCGATCTGAGTTTCGCTGGTCTTGAACTTTTCGTAGACGAATACCTGGAAGAAGTAGATGAAGAAATTGAATCCGAGAGTGGAGAGGAATATCACCAGGAGTATGATGCGCAGCTTTTTAATCGTGAATGCATGTTTGAGTTCATGAATGCCGGTAAAAAAGCTTACCTTGGTTTGCACCTTCACTTTCAGCGTTTCCTTGAAAAGGAAGATCACCGAGAGTATGCCGAGCGCCGAAAGCGCACAGGCGAACCAAAACGGGGTAACGTAATTGAACCACGAAACCAACGTATGGTCAGATAGTCTTCCCCCGATGAACGGTCCGAGTACAAGCCCCAATCCTACCGCCAAGCCGAGAAATCCGAAATTCCCCGATTTGGTTTTCGGGGTGCTTTTGTCCGCGACCGCTGATGTCGCCGTCGACACGTTGCCCCCGGTAAAGCCCGCTAGTATCCTTCCCGCAAAAAGGAGGGGCAAATTACCCGTAATAATACTGAGCGCAAAGATAATATTTCCGATTAACGTCCCGAAAAGACTTACGATCATCACCGGCTTACGTCCATAGTTGTCGGAAAGGGCGCCGAGAATAGGGGCACCGAAGAACTGCCCGATTGGGTAAACGGCATTAATTAGTCCATACAGCAGCGAACGAGTCGCAAATGAATACGTTTCGGGCAAGAGCGTTGCGTTATGCCCAAAGAAAATCGGGGTGAGCACGGGAACAACAAGTCCAAGGCTCAATAGATCGAGAAAGACGATGAAAAAGGCGGGCAGCAGAGATAACTTGTCTTTCATTAGATCATTATAAATATTTGCGAGAAAAAGAGCAGGCTTATAGCTGCTCTTTTACGAGTATCACTTCTTTGAAGTATTCGATAGTTTTATCGAGCCCTTCATTAAGCTTGACGGTCGGCTCCCAACCGAGCTTGGTTTTTGCCAGCGATATCTCAGGCTTTCTCTGCAGCGGATCGTCGGACGGTAGCGGCAGGTACGATATCGTCAAGCTGGGATCTATTTTGGCGACTACCATTTCGGCAAGCTCGCGAATCGTGAATTCTCCGGGATTGCCCAAGTTAATGGGGCCGATGAACTCATCTTCGGTTGCCATCACCCGTACCATACCTTCGACAAGATCGTCGACGAATTGGAATGAGCGGGTTTGGGTGCCGTCGCCGTAAATCGTCAGATCTTTCTTTTGTAGGGCTTGTACGATGAAGTTGGATACGACGCGGCCGTCATCGGGATCCATGTACGGGCCATACGTATTGAAAATTCGGATTATCTTCACCTTGGTCTTGTAGGCCCTGTTGTATTCGATGCAGTAGGTTTCCGAAATGCGCTTGCCTTCATCATAGCAGCTGCGGATGCCGACGGTGTTTACGTTTCCCCAATACGACTCAACTTGCGGATTCACGAGCGGACTGCCGTAAATCTCGGAGGTAGACGCATGGAGTATCTTTGCGTTTTTTTTCGTTGCAAGGTCCAGCATATTTTTGATGCCGCTCACGCTTGTCTCGATGGTGAAGATTGGATTGCGTTGATATATGGGAGGGGATGCCGGGCAGGCGAGGTTGTAGATTTCGTCGAGCTCGCCGTCGATTTCCAGAGGGAATCTGATGTCATGCTCGATAAAGCTGTAATTGGGATTATTCGCAAAAAGTTCTGTGTTTCGCTTTGAGCTGGAGTAGTAGTTGTCGACCCCGATAACCGTATGCCCTTCGCCGAGCAAGCGTTTGGTGAGATTCGTGCCGACGAAGCCAGCCGACCCCGTTATGAGAATTCTTTTCATGGTAGTGTCCGGCGCAGTATAGCAAAACAATTGCCGCAATTCTTGATTGCTACTTGCCTCCCGTTGCGATGAGCCTGAATTGGTTGATCGGAATCGATTTCACGGTGGAGTCGGTAATAACGCCGTTCCAGTGCGCTGTACCATCGTACTCGGCGTAAATTTTCGGATGGTCGGACTTGTCGATTACGATCATTCCGTATTGCTGCATCGCATGAGCGATCGTCAGGCATGCCGCTTGGCATCCGAATCCCTGCAGTTGGGCATCGGTTAGGGACGGGTTGAGCTGGAGTCGGGCACCTTCGGGTAGATCCTGCGCATCACCTTTTCCGTCCGACTTGGTTGCCGGATAGATGAATTCCGCTTTCGGGTAATCGTATGCGAAAGCGATTGCATGATCGATGTGGCCCTGCTTTATTTCGCAGGGGCGGATCAGTCCGGTAAGGTACGGAACGCCGGCGCCTCTGCTGACGAAATTCGAGCTGGTCACCGTTTTACCGTCGATGCCAGGACCCGTTTCGCCTTTTATGGGAGGTACTCCATCCCAGTTGGTATTGTAGTGGTAGCCGTTTTCGAACGTATAGGTTCCGCCAGATACCACAACTTTCCAAAAGCCCCATTCGTCACCGGTACTTTTGTTCCAGAGAATAATTTGCGAGTCGGTTCCCTCGGCAGGCAATGCTCCGTTAGGCATGGGGACCGATACCGAGCCATGCAGGGTTACGTTGACCTTGTCGTTTACGACTTCGGAAAATGCACCGCCGAAGGTAATAGTTTTGAGCGGGGTCGTGTTGTCGACGATATACAGCGGCATCGTATATTGGATGACGCGCGAGCCGATTCCTTCCGTGATTATCGTGGTTAGACGCGAGGTACTACCGCCAGCCTCGAGTTGGGGGGATGCGCCGAGCTTCGTATTCCAAGGGCTGCTGGCTGAGTAGAAAGGCTTGCAATCGGTCGATGTCTGAGGTGGCGTCGTTGGAGAGGTGGTGATCGTCGGGCGTAAGGTAGGTGTTGGCGCATTTGTCGCGGAGGGCCTTGCCGTTGCCGTAGGCGCTGATGTTGTTGAGGCTGTTGCTGTTGGGGCTTGCATGCCGATATGGGATCTCCAAATTTCGAAATCGGCTAAGCTTATTTTGTCATCTTGATTGAAATCGGTAAGTTTCGTATTGACTTCCCGATTGTATTCTTTGCGAAACTGCTCAAAGTCGTTCAAATCGATCTTGTTGTCGCAATTGGCATCGCCGGAGAGCTTGAGCGCACAGCTCCCGTTTGCGGAGACAGGCAACGCAAAATTCAATAACAACAGTAAACTAACGAGTGCGTTTCCGGTTTTCACAATTCATTTTGACATGTTGGTGCACCGCAGACAACTGTTTCGGGATTCGAGGGATAGCTTCACGAATGCGGGTCGTGATTTCTCTCGAAGTAGTGCCGGCTTTGACAGCGATCTCTTCGGGAGTAATACGTTCCGTGACCTGCGTTCCAATCAAAACTACCTCATCTTCGCATTGTACTCCGGTTATGTCGGAGACATCGGCAACCATCATATTCATTGAAATCGCTCCGAGAATTGGGCAACGTTTGCCGTGGATCAAGACAACGCCCTTATTCCCGAGTTTCCTGGCATAGCCATCGGCATATCCGATCGGTATCACGGCAATACGGGTTGGCTTTGTCGTTATGAACGAGCAGCCGTATCCGACCGGGAATTTTTCCGGTATCAGCTTGGTATGGGCAATGATCGATTTCCATTCCAATGTCGGTGAGAGTGCGAGATGTTGAGCGTGCTTCATTTGGAGATGCTCTGAAGGCCATTGCCCGTAAAGCGCTGCCCCAACTCTGATGAGGGAGAAGGATCCATATTCGCGCGTGTATTCCATAAAGCCGGCGCTGTTCTCGATGTGGGTTGCGAAGTTGCGGTAACCCGCCTCTTCGAATAAGCCGCAGGCTATCGAGAAAGCATGCAGTTGTCTTTTCATGTGCGTACGGTCAACCGTATCTTCTATATTGGAAAAATGTGAACATACTCCCGCAATGCTAATATTCGACATACTCTGGAGCTTTGCTAGAAAGCGCGGAATTTCATGCAGGAGCATGCCGAGCCGCCCCATGCCGGTATCTACTTTTACATGAATCGGTATGGTTTTGCGTAAACGTTTCCCCAGTCGGTCAATCTCGAGTACGTGTTCGAAGTCGCTGATAACCAGTGTTCCGTTTAGCCTCACTGCTGCCTCGATCTCATGCTTGCAAACGTAACCGAGGATCAGCACGGGTTTCTTGCTTATGGTACGGATGGTCCGCAACTCCTCGACGGAATTGACGCCGAACATATCTGCCGTATCGTCAAGCGCGTTAACGACAAGCTCCAAGCCATGCCCGTATGCATTCGACTTGACCATAACGACGACTTTCGAGCCGCCCGCGCGTTTCTTGATCTCGCTGAGGTTTTGCCTTATTGCGTCGGTATGTACGACGACGTGCGAGTTCATTTGACGGTAATCCCCCTCCCCGCGAAAAAATATTTGAATCGATCGATCGGCATCTCGACGTCTTCTTGCGATACGCCGTAAATGCCGGATGGATTATGGAACCAAATGCAGCGCTTCTTTAGATCCATACCGGTTACTAGTATCAGATGGCCTCCGGTTGACGGGGGCTTGATAACTTTAGGATCCCTAATTTTCGGGCTCACGGATACGATGACGTACTGGCCTCTTTGAAGGGCATTGAAAATTCCTTGGACCGTCAGCTTTTTTCTGACGCGTCCCGTAAGCCCGAATTCGTCCCGGATAAACTCGCAAAATTCCCGGTAATACAGCCCGATCGACTGCAGCTTATCCGGCTTGTATCCGCCATACTCCTGGCACTTCTTCGCCAGATCGACAAGCGGATACGTTTTGCCGAACTTATCCTTCAGGATCATTTTGAAGCAGCCCATTCCGCAAATATTCCACGACCAGTATTCGTACTCGTCGGGATTCGAAGCGCCTGAACGTTTCCATTTCGGATCTCTCGATGGCGCAAGCATTCCGTTCAAGATGTCGCCGATCAGTTTTCTCGATTCCCATTGGCTGTAGTAGGGAAGATTCAGTTTTATTGCCGTATTCATGAGATGCTTTTCCGAAAAACTATTTCTTGGTATTCTATTGGTATAACTGTTGTTTACACAAACGACAAAGGTCCATGGATTTCCATAATAAAGTGCGTAAGGTTTTAACCGAACTCGGCCTCACCGAAGTACAGGCCGATTTTTACTTGTATCTGTTGAAGAATAATGGGGCAACTGTTTCGAAGGTTGCAAAAAGCCTCAACATAAACCGGACGAATTCGTATGCGATTCTCGAAAAGCTATTGCGGCTCGAGCTGGTTACCGAAGAAAACCGGGTTAACGGCAAGGTGCTCAGGGCACGGTCGTACGAGGCCATCAACAATATCCTCAAGCAGCGGGAAGAAGAAATTGATTCTTCTAAGCGTACGGTTCAAGAACTGGTTCCGATTTTCAAGACGTTTGCCTCGTACGAGAACCAATATGGACCTCGGATCCGCACGTATGAGAGCAAGGTCGGACTGAACGATATTGTCGACGATATATTGGCAACTGCGGAAGAGACGAAAGAAATACAGCTATTCACGAACCAGGAATCAGAACGCGGATTTTTCTCGAATGCGAAACACGAGGAGTTCATCAAGAGGCGGGTGGAGAAGGGAATTCGAATACGCGTGCTGGCGGTCGATAACGAATTCGGCCGGGAACTAAAGAACGATGACGAAAAGCTCCTGAGAGAAACGAGGATACTTCCCGAAAAATTCAGCTTCAACGCCGAAATCTATATCTACGGCAATACCATCAGTATGCTCGATGTGAAGAACGAGATAATCGGCGTCGTTATCGAGAGCGAAGAATTGACGTCAATCCAGCGGCAGTTTTTTGAAGTTGCCTGGGCCATGAGCGAATAGCGGCAGCACGTTTTCAGCGTGTAACTCGAATATCCTATATAATAAGAGGATTATGAAGGGCAAGCTCGGTTTCTTGGAAAGAACCTATACTGAAGAGGAGCGTGAGCAGGCTGCCCTTTCGGTTGTCATGGCTTCTAAGCGGAGCAAGCAGCCTAATGCCCAGGGCTTGGTGTTCGATATGGACTATGATGAACATGGCCCCTTTGTGGAAGTCGACCATCTTGTCGGAGAGTTCAACCGCCCGTGGAATGATGATCTGCATCCGGATGGCGTACATGTGGATAAGCTGCGTCCAACCAAGATTCCGGGAACATTTGCGTACGAGCCATACCGGAATCTCGTCCTGCCGAAACTGGTGCTTAATATCTTTTCAGCAGTGTACAACCCCGAAGATCCGTACGCTGTCTTAAATGCTTTGGCGATTCAAGCCCCTAGCGACCGGTTCCGAGCTTACCTTCGGCAAATCGGATGGATCAACTTCATGGCGCATGTCTCCTATATGCAGCGGGCTTTTTTGGGATACGACAGCGACAACCTGAAACTCCTCGATCAAGATGTGACAATTGACGATTTCAACGAGCTTAAAAGCGACTACTGGGAGATGATGACGGTTATGCTCGAGTCGGGGTTGGCTCCAGAATATACATTGTTCATGCTCAGGCCGTTCGTGGTAGAAGCGTATAATGCATCGCTTGCCGATTCGTCGCCGCTGCGGCTTTCTGATCCGAAAACGGTCGATACCTACCTTCGGGGGGAAATTTTCCCGCATAGCAAGTTCCCCTCGACGGTATTCCTGAATAGGGGGTAATTACGGTGCGTATTTACCATATGCTTTTGCCGCGGGGTTTTGCGGGTGGAAATCGTTGTTCGCGGCATTGAGCGGATCCAGCTTGGTTAACTGAGGATCAATGTGCACGTTATTCGTGCCGGCTATCGTTCCTGGACATCCGCTATCAGTCGATTGGAGTACTCCTGCCGAATCCCAACCGATGTTATTGTCGGCATGGTTGCCCGATCCGTTCACGCAGTTGTTCGTGATATTCATTTTTCCAGCCTGTGGCTTAACGAGGATATTGTGATGAATGTTCGTGTTCTTGGTACCGTACGATAATTGGATGTTTGAAGGACCTAGGTTGTTGTAGAAGGTATTGTACCTGATCTCGATATTTTGCGGACCGCCATTGCCGCTTGAAGGAGGTCCGAGTTTGATTCCCCTACCGTTCCCGCTGTTCGCGAATAGGCTTCGTTTGTTTTGCTTGACGAGATAATGCCCCCCCGCCCCTCCATATAGATAATTCGGTCCGGGTGATATTCAAGCATCGCTATCCGTTGTTCCTCTACACCCATATAT
>CAZVIJ010000019.1:12163-29498 GCA_964626735.1 uncultured Candidatus Saccharibacteria bacterium | reverse complement strand
ATCAAAGATATATTCTGGTGGATTATAAAAAAGTAATTAAAAGAAATGATCCGGCAATTGCAGTTAGTAAACTAATAATTAATGATAATGAGTATCAAATATTAGTTATACAGTTTAAAAGAATATTCAGAATAGATGGTATTGATACAGACTTCTCTTCTAATTTTAGAAACGAAATATTTGATCTCAAAACTGAATTTATTGAAGCACAGTTGAAATTTGATTCCACAACTATAAATAATATTGAGATAATTTATAAATATTTGTGTGGAACTTTTTTAGAAAGTTTAAATGAAATACATTCAAACTATTCCGCAAACGACGCTCGTAAAGAAATCTCGTCAATTTGGGGAGGATGGGAACAGCTTAACTGGCTTAATGAAGATATATCAGATTTGTATCAATATTCATTCAGTACACATGAAAGTAGAATAATAGATTCAGTATCATATCTACCATTTCATTTATCAATACTAGGCATTGAGTACAGAGATCATTATGTTTTTCAAACATTTATTAAATATAGTCTGTATCTTTATCGTGCTTCAATAAAAGAAACTCATAATGATATCAAGACATTCTTAGTCGATAAATCATGGAGATATATTAATGAAATTGGCAAATACTTTGTCTACTCAAATTTTGACAAAGAAGATTTGAATGAAAGAGAAGTTCAGACTTATAAAGATTTCTGTCTATTTATTTATAAAATATTACAAGATTTATCGAAATATGCTTTAGATAGAGGTAAGTTTAAAGACTTCATTAAATTTATTGAAGCAATTGAAAAGGTATTCGATTATACAGATTTGGACACGTATAGTCAGGATTCAGATCTAATACAAGATACTAAAAAGAGTATAAATATTGGTAAGACTCAAATGTATTTTGGCTTTTCTAGTTGGATTTGCGATCAAGTATTTCTAAAGAATAGACATAAATTTAAAAAATATTATGACAAATTGTTACCTTTATTACCGCTAAGTTTTATTGATTTTACTCAACTATTTTTAGCAACTCACAGTAGAGATATTGAACATTTCTGGGAATGGGATAACTGGGAATATACCGAAGAGGATACTTTCACATTTATTCCTACAATGGAAAATTTGGTGAAATTCTATTGTCGTAGATCTTTGGATTTAATAAGTGAGAATGATTTAGAGGATAATAATTTTAGTCGACTAGAATTCCAATCAGATCTACTTTTTCTGACAGGGGAACAAGGAGATATAATAAAATTTATTGATAAATTTGAAGATAAAGGAGATAAATTACTACAAGATAAAAAGATACTATTCAAGAAATTTATAAAAAAATTAAATGAATTTCAATTAAACAAAGAAGAAGATCTCATTCGCAATACGAAAATCGATTTTAGTTGTGTTACAAAATTTAAAACTGATTTTATGACTTCATATAATGAAAGTTATAAATTCAGAGATATACTTTCAAATTTTGGATTAGTTAATATTGATATTAGTAACATTAATCCTTCAGCTCCGATGTACGGATATAATCAAATGGTTAAAAAAGATACTTTTTTTGCTGATTGGCACACTAATTATGTTATGCTATCTGACAATTTTGTGCGTGGAGTAGTAAGTGGAGAAGATTCAATATTGATGAATACCATAATTCAAAAAGCTGAAAAAGACTCCAGAGTATACAAAAGTCTAGATTTAGCACTTAAGAATATTTCAAATATTGATAACATTGTTATTGTAACTTCAGATCGAGCTCTTTTAGAATACTTTAGTCAAAACAAGGATTTCACTCCACAATGGCAATTAGAAAATCAAAATAGTTTTCATAAACGAAGCGAAGGTGTTTTCAAATACAATGAAAAAGTAATAGATGTTTATGGCATTAATTTTGAAAAATATGAAAAAAGCAACAAAATCATCTTAATTAATATTAAAAAATTCGGCTTTTTACAACAATATTACCCATTAAGTAAATTAAGTAACAATGAAAATAGTTTGTTTGAATATTTCTATATTGACATAGATTCGTATGATAATCCGAAATTATTAGATGGTATATTAAAACCGAAACCTCCAAAGTGGTTAAAAGATCGATTTTCAGGAAATGAAGAAAAAATAAAAGACTATTTACTAACTAGAGCAGTTATTAAGATTTTTGAGCGCTATGAACTAATCTTAGATGAAAACTGTGAAATATCATTAGTTGAGTATTAAGTTCGCGATTGTTAGTGGATATAATGTCTATTTTTGTCGTCAAAAATTTAATAAGTTCTAGTTTTTCTTCACATTTAGTTTAAATTAGTTAAATTATTATTTTTATGAACTTGAAAATGAGTGTATAAATAATATCTTAAACTATGACTAATTATTTTATAAGTTACTCATACTTTAGAATGGAAGGTTTTAAAAAAATTAAAAGAGAAGAATGGTTTGTAATGGATTTTGAACAAGAAGTACTTGATTCTTCTTTAATGTATGAAATCTTTGAGTATTTAAAGCATTATTTGAAAGTTGAAGAAGTAATGATTTACAACGTTATTAAACTCGAGACTAAACAATAATAAATCACACAGTGGGGATAAAAATTTCAGACGTAGTCTCTGAGATTATAGTTCTAACATCGTCCACTATGTCCAGCCATGAAAAATGCGGCAAGGCACCATCGGTGTTTTGCCGCATTTTTCAATGGCTCAGTGATCGACGAGGATACTGCGCAGCAGAATCCGTGGGCGATCCAGCGCGTTTCGACATTTGGCTTAATTGTCTATGGATAGTAGAACCATTGTGACTGGAAAGAATATCGCTATTTTCGTTGACACCGTCACAAAGGTTCGCAGGAGGAGCGAAGCGACGCAGGATCCAGGCGATCCAGCGCGTTTCGACATTTGGCTTACTTGTATATGGATAGTAGAACCATTGTGACTGGAGTGGAGAGCACCACTTTCGTTGACACCGTCACAAAGGTTCGCAGGAGCCCACTTCGTGGGCGACGCAGGATCCAAACGATCCAGCCAAGTACGTTCGAACTCAAATTCTGGTTTTATCCAAAGTAAAACCCGGTTTGAAACTCATTTCCATCCAGTCTACCCTTTATCTTAAAATTCGAACTATAAATTATTGTTATAATTTTTAAATGAGTATCCAAGCGTATCTACAAATAGAAGCTCCTTATTCAGTTGAAGATTTAAAAGAATTTCTAGGATTAGTATATGGTATTGAAGCGCTTAGTCTTATTAGAATCTTGAGTGGTATGACAGCCTGGGGTTATCAAGTACCAGCAGACAATGGGCAGAAGTACTTTGTAAAAGTAATACCTTGGAATAAAAACCTGGAAGAAGTTAATGAAGAAGCTATCGTAGTTCTCAATACATTAGGAGAGAAAGCTGAAATTACCCAAGTGCCGCAAGTAATTAAAACGTTGGACGGTAATGTTATGTCAACGTTTAATGAATGTACGGTTATTGTTTTTAACTATATTGAGGGATTCACTGGTTATGAGAAGCAATTCTCTAATGATGATTTATTTAAATTGGGTAAACTCATTGGAAATATTCATAAAAGTACTGGCTATTTTAAGAATTTCACGAATCGAGAAAATTTTGAGACCAATTTGTTGGATAGAGGAAAAATGCTTGAAGATGCGCTTACTGACTATTCTTATGGCACTATTAAGTCAAACGTTGGAGAACTTCTCGTTACCGTTCAAGAAAGATTTACTAATGTTCTCAAGGAGTTTAGAGAATTACAAAAAGCTTTAAAACTACGATTTCAATCATCAGAATCTCAAAGTTGTTTTGTAATCTGTCATTCAGATCCAACCAAGGGAAACTTCACAAAATCCGTAGAAGGAGAGATCTATCTTCTTGATTGGGATTCACCGCGTTTAGCACCTCCAGAATTAGATATTGTATGTTTACATGAGTATGAAGCTGCGATGGATGGGTATAGAGTTGTTTTTCCGCAGTATCAAGTTGATAATCAAGCATTACGTTTTTATAGTTTATGCTGGACTGTCGATCTAATTCTAGATCATGTCCCAGAGTCTTTTGATCTAGCACAAGATGTATCTGAACAAAATCTAGATCATTTAAAAAGAAATCTAATAGAATATAAACTGATGGATTAATATTAATACATCCCCCTCTCAACTTGAATTCCTACCACAACCCTGTTACTGTATCCCATACATACCCGAAAAATAACGACTAATGAACAAACTACAATTCCCCATAACAATAAACGCTCCAGTCCAAAAAGTCTGGGACACTATGCGTAATCACGGCACCTACGAAGAGTGGACCGCTGCATCATGGCCTGGTTCATCGTATGACGGAGAGTGGAAAGTTGGCGAAAAGATAAAGTTCGCCGGCGAGGACGGGAGCGGCACGCTTGCCGAAGTTACCGACCTACGACCGTACGAATATGTCTCGATGAAGCATATCGGTATTTTGCAGCCGGGAGGCGTCGTCGACACAGAATCCGAACTGGCGGGAGGATGGATCGGTACGTTAGAGAGCTATACGTTTAGCGAAAAGGACGATGCAACTGAACTTACCGTAGAAATACAAACGTCGCCCGATTGGGAAGAGATGTTCAAAGAAGGTTGGCCAACTGCGCTGCAGAAGCTCAAGGAGATCTGCGAACGGGAGTAACGGCTGCTCGGTAACGTTTGATTCTTCCAAATCGCTTTGGCATGCAATTTTATTTGTGACAATAGCTTTGTTGATGCTGTATAGTCATGTATGCCTTTTGGCTCAAACAACCTGAATGACCTGAAACATAGCGTACGCTACTACTGGCATCAGGCGGCCAATAAAATCCAGAATCTGACCGATGAGACCCGATACGGCTTGGTCGTGGATCAAGAGGAACACGAAGCAGCTCGTATTATGTGCGAAGTGTTCGGTGGAGAACTGCTCGATTTTCTCAAACATAGCGATTTACCGAGCATGCTTTCGATTGTGGCCCCATCAAGGTATCAGTTGTATCTCATGAATCATTTGTTGGAAGCCGTTGAGGCGGGCGAATTGCTCCTACAATCCTGTTCGCCCGGCGTATTTTTTCCAAGCGGGCAACCGTATTTCGTAAACTACTATCTAGCTGATAATATTGATGAGGCAAGCAATCGCTATTCGCTTGTAATCAAGAAAATTCCCCACGTAGCTATTGATTTCCATGTACGCTGGTTTACGAAAAAGAAAAGGCCATTCGGCTTTTCCGTTAGGGGCAAGATCGGGAACGAGTATCCCAGAATGATTGATTTCCTCGTATTCCCGAGACAACCTGAAACTCCCAAGGAAGTAGAAGAGTTGCATGCCATGGGCGGAATACCTTTTATAAAAGTAGGTATGGTCAATCGTGAGAGAATTGTTATCGAAAACGAATTCATCAGGAATTGGATCAAATACGAAATCACCACCCAATATTGCCATATCGGCTCGTTTGAAGGTGAAGAATCTGGAGGCACCTATTGGATTTACGCAAGTCAACCTAGCATCATGAGCGCGCGGTCGGTATTCCCCGCATGGCTATCTTCTCAAGGCGACAATACGGTACCGTAATTTCGTTTTGACCCATCCGACTGTTGTATCTTCTCTTGCGTGCTTTTACTACAATCAATCTTATGGGAAAAATATTCGCAACAATTTCTGTTTCGCTTGACGGCTACGTTGCCGGACCGAACCAAACATTGGACGAGCCATTGGGCAAAGGAGGAGAGAATCTTCACGAATGGGTAGTTAAGCTCGCGAGCTGGCGCAAGGAGCACGGAATGACCGGCGGAGAGTCTGGGCCGGATGACGAAATTGTCAAGGAGACCACAGCTAATGTCGGCGCGTACATCATGGGCAGAAAAATGTACAGCGGTGGCTCGGGGGCATGGGAAGCAGACAATAATTCGGACGGATGGTGGGGAGACGAACCCCCGTTCCATGTGCCGGTGTTCATTCTAACGCATCACGAGCGTGAAACGGTTACCAAAGAAGGAGGAACGACGTTTACGTTCGTTACCGACGGTGTAGATTCTGCGGTTGCGCAGGCTCGGGCGGCTGCGGGCGATAAAGATATCTCGGTCTCCGGCGGAGCAGAAACGATTCAACAGTGCATCAAGGCCGGTTACGTAGAAGAGCTTGAAATCCATGTCGTTCCGATACTTTTGGGAGGCGGCGCACGGTTGTTCGAGAATATGGGCGGTGTAACGCTCGAGAAAATACGCGTGATCGACTCGCCTTTAGTCACTCACATGAAATTCCGCTGCGTATATGCTTAATCCAACCCGAGTTTAATTTGGGTCAGCATCGCTCGAAGGAACATGAACAAATCGACGGGATACTCTCGTACCGGTACAGGCTCAAGCGTTGAACATTCAGCGAACAGCGAGGCTTGTGACAGCTTTGTCCATAGCCCGGTTGGAGCTGGGATCGATTCAACAAATTCGCCAGAACGGTCCATGATAATCATGGCTCTATATATTACGTATATAGTAGATTGTCAAGTCAGACGTTCAAATTTGCTATACTGTTAGCCATGGGTAAAGTAATCGCCGGTATGACCGTCTCGCTTGACGGCTATATCAATGACAAAAACGGAAATGCAGGTAGCATCAACCCCGATTTCTCCGAACTGCTGAATGCTTCGTCTTTCAAGCAAATGATCGAAGATACCGGGGCCGTCGTAATGGGGCGGCATGTCTACGAAATGGCCGATCCTTTCGCATGGATAAACGACGATTACGAATTCCAAGTGCCGCTTTTCATCGTCACTCATATGCCTCCCGAAAAATTCCCGCAAGGAAATGGAAGACTAACCGTGAACTTCGTGACGGATGGTATTGAAAATGCAGTCGCGCAAGCCAAGCGAGCAGCGGGGGATAAGGACGTTCAAATAATAGGCGGCGCCGATACGATTCAGCAATGCCTCAACGCCGGGTTGTGCGATGAATTGCAAATCGATATCGTTCCGGTTCTAGTCGGCGAGGGCTTGAAGCTGTTTGAAAACCTCGATACCGAAAAGATACGGCTTCAAAGGATTAAGGTGGAAACTCCCACATCAGCGAGAACAAGTATCTACTTCAAGGTTACCCGATTACATCAATAAAATATTAACGCATCATGAAACTCGAGATCGGATAGCGAATAACAGTTCTGTCGATCACACTTGTTTTCCCGTTTTGCTATCATAGGGTTATGAGAAAAATAATAGTCCTTTCGTTTATTTCCCTCGATGGCGTTATGCAGGCTCCGGGCGGACCAGAGGAAGATCCTTCAAATGGGTTCAAGTACGGCGGATGGGTAGCGCCGTTCTTTACCGATGCCGATAGCGAGGCGGGTGAAATGATGGGCAAGCAAATGCAGCCAGCCGATCTTCTTTTGGGGAGGAAGACATTCGAAATTTTCGAGTCGTATTGGCCAAAACACGACGATATGTGGCCGGGCGTCAATGAAGTCACGAAATACGCTGTGAGCACGACGCTCGAAAAATCCGATTGGAATAATACTGTATTTCTGCGAAACGTGGAGGATATCAAGAACATCAAAAATACCGATGGTCTCGATCTTCAGGTTCACGGAAGCGGAAACATGATCCAGACTTTGCTCAAAAACGATCTCGTCGATGAGCTTTGGCTTAAATTTTTCCCAGTTACGCTCGGTGAAGGAAAGCGGTTATTCGGCGAGGGAACCATCCCCGCTTCGTTTGCTCTTACCGAAAGCTTCGTTACCTCGAATGGCGTTATCTTCGCCAACTACAAGCGCAACGGCGAAGTCCAGACCGGCCTTGTCGGGGAGTAGCATGCGTGAAGCACTTATCTTGGCGGCTTTTGCTGGATCGTCAGCTTATTGCCGTCCGGATCGGTGAGGAAAATATTCCACGCGCCCCATGGCATTTTTTCAACTTCCGTCACTTCAACTCCTTTTTCCACAAGCTCATCGTGAGCTTTATTGATATCTTCAACCACAAGCAGAATGTAGTCGATACTTCCGGGCTGTGCGGTGGTAACTCCATTCCCGATTACGATCGAGCAGGCAGATCCTTCCGGAGTGAATTGGATGTAACGTATCCCGCCGTCCATGGTCCAATCGCCGTCTACATGGAAGCCGAGCTTATTTTCGTAAAAATCTTTTGCGCGATCTACGTCCGTTACGGGAACCGCTATCACTTCGAGTTTCATTTCCATAACGCAAGTATATTGGTTCAACGGCATAATATCTACTGAAATGCTTATCGCTTATAGGATTAGCTTCTGTTATTCAAGACTACGATCAAGCTACCGGCAAAGATTAATACTCCTCCAAAGATCGTTGGCAGGTTTATCTTCTTTTGGAAAAGCAGGTAGCTGAACAGTACGACGAATACCGGATAGGAAACTTCCAGCACGGCTGCTGTCGATGAGCCTACTTTCGAAATGCTGTAAAGAATAAGCCAATTAGCGAGCATGCCAATCACCATGCCGGTCAACAAGAAAAGTACACCCGATTGAGAGCCCTTGAGCGAAGAAACGGCAGCGGGAATAGAATTTCGCTTGTCGAGTAAAACGATAGGCAGGAGAAAAACGATATATAGGAAGGATTCGATAAATAGAAGCTGGACGCTCGAAATCTTGCTAAGTACTTTTTCATTGAGCGTATAGCTTAAACCCCAGAATAGTGCTGCAGTTAATGGAAGCAAGGTATTTCCATGTATGCCGGTTGCGGTAACTTTGCTGGCCATAACGTTAGTTCTTCAGTTCCCTCACGATTATGACGACCAAGATAGGTAGAAATTCGTCTGAAAAATCATGATCTCCGTCCGTATTAATGATTCGGGCGTATTTCACCCGCTGCAGGTTTGTGAACTGCATTATTTCGTCTTGAAGGGCATTGATTAACGTCAGCTGCGTTGCCTTGGCCAACGAATTGTAGAGATCTTCGACATTTGTCTTGAATCGCTCTTCCCAGTATTCTTTTGGCATCACGGTTGTTGTCCCGTCAGATCGCCTGCGCCTCGTTTCTCCCGCAAAGTTGATCACATTTCCTTCCTTTGCGGAATATCGCCGTAGGATATCGTCGATATTCGTATGGAAGAAAGGGGATATGCCGATAACTTGTTTAACTCCAGAAACGTCGCACAAGGCAGGAATGAGAGAGCCCTGCGACTGGCCGATGATTACTATCTCTTCGTATCCTTCTTCTTTTGCGCGGTCGATCTGGTCCTGCAATATTACTGCCTGCTTGCTGAATGGCTTGACGTATACTTCTTTTGTCTCTGTGTTGATGTCGTTGTAGTCGAACATTTTTGTCTCAAACCCTAACGGCTCAATTCTTCGCTTGAGGTAAGGAAATAAACCTCGATTGTCTTTCATGACACCCATGCCGTGAGAGAATAGTATCAACTTCGCCATAGTTTATAGTACCATACCTACATAATCAGGAAGTTTCATGAACGATACACAATCATATACACCTGTAGTACGCGAAGACGATGGAGAGCTGCTTGGATTCGTCCGGCGTTCGAAGGAGAATGGGGATCAGTGGGATGCACTCACGGTATTCAAATTTCCATTCGCTCAGGCATCTACAAGTGAGGACGCCGTTGAAATTGTCAGGCATCGAGGCCTGAAGGTATTGTCTTTACGATGGGAGTACCTATCGCACGAAGATGACGATTGGCATGTATGCATAATTCTAGAGGCTAAACAGGATCGCGTTGTTGTAAAGGAGGGGATATATGGTCATATAGATACGCGGTCTTTTGAGCTTACGAATCCGACGATCGATAATTTCCGTCTAGTCGAGCAGTAAGATTGCATTACGCTAGTTTAGAATCGAATATGGCACATAATACTGCGACGGAAATAGTACCTTGACAGGCATAGCAATCCGCAGTACCATTACCTCATGTTAGATAGCAAACTAACTTCAGATTTGTTACGAGGGCATACCGATACCATCATCCTCAAGCTACTCGATGAGGGGGACAAGTACGGCTACGAAATAACGAAGCTGATATACGCGCGTTCGCAGAAGCGTTACGAGCTGAAAGAAGCGACCATGTATTCCAGCCTCAAGCGGCTGGAGAAGGACGGATATATCCATTCGTATTGGGGAGACGAATCACAAGGAGGACGCCGCAAGTATTACGGCATAACCGACAAAGGTCGTGAGCTTTACGCAAGCAACAAGCGCAACTGGGATTACGCGAAACAAATATTAGATACATTACTGTAAATCATGGAAAAAGAATTCAAGCTATTTTTAGAAACAGCATTCGCGCCGTATGGGGACTTCCCCGCTAAGTCGGATGTCATCAATGAGCTGCTCGCAAACCTGCAGGAGAAATATATCGACCTCAAAAGCCAAGGGCTTTCAGATGAAGATGCATATAAGGCGACAATCGATTCGTTCGGGAATGTCGAGGAAATTATGGAGCAGGTTCCCCATAGTTCCGGCAACGATACGAATTCTCCAGGTAGAGATACCGGCAACAACTCAAAAAACTTCACCGCATCATCGTTGCCTAATATCGAATTGACCGATAGCGATTTACACGATTCCGACTTCAGCTTTAGCGACTTGCGTGGCGCAAAGTTCGATCGTTCGGATCTTACGGGAGCAAAGTTCACCGCATCGGCATTGCCGGGAGCCAGCTTCGAGAACGCTAACTTGACCCGATCGACGTTTGGCGGAGCGAACGTCCAAAGCGCGAATTTCGACGGGGCGAACTTGTCTGAATCGACTTTCAAGGCTACATCATTCAAGAACGCTTCATTTCGCGGCACGACTATTTCGAATGTCGAGATGAAACACTGCGACTTGACCGAGGTTTCCTTTGAAGATTTGACTCTTTTCGAGGTAGCGTTCGAAGGATGCTCCTTGAAAAAAACATCTTTCAAGAACGCAACGCTTCGCGGAGTCACCTTCCATCACTCACAAGTGAAACATGCGAGCTTCGAGGGGGCAACGATGGATAAGGTTTCATACGCTGTCTTGAAGGCATCGAAGGCGAACCTCAATAATGTGACGGTGCTTTAATACATGTCTTCGTTTCGGGGAAAAATATATACGGCTGATGAATTGGATGCGCGCAATACCGTATGCGGTGAGCAGGTATTCGCGCAGCTCAATTCCGCACTTGTGCGCGCAGACGCTTCTTCGATTTCTACAATCGTACGCGAATTTTCGCCTGCCATAATTGCCGCGTTCGGGTTGCCGATTACACCGTTTTACGGGAGGCAGTACCACCGATCGATTGAGATGTTCGGCACGTATATCCCATTCCAGGAGCGGGTACTGGCATACTACCCGCTTGAGAGTAGAGAGTTCCATGGTGCGGTTTACGACGAATACGACGTGTTTCTTGCCGCTGCGACTGCATTTCGTATCCACGGTAGGGTTAAGACGCATGAGCTTCTGAAGGCTGCATATGGAAAAGAGTTTCCATTCGAATATTGGTTTGGCGCGCATGCCGTCATCGGTTTTCCGATCGACATCATGTGGATGCAAAAAAGTGCCGAATACGAACCGGTGGAGATCGGCGGGGATTTCCCGTTATACATACAAAAAGCAAATTCCCATTGGGATTACGATGCTGCCGAGAAATTTCGGGTTGAGGCTTTGGGAAAATTTTTGACCTATTGCTTCCAGCGTTCGAAGAATGGCCAAATGTTTTTGGGAAATATTGATAACGGCGTCTACGCGATAACCCGTGATGCAAGGTTTGCGCTGTGGGAACAGTTTGGTGACTTTCCGCATATTTTCGAGAAAGCCGATTCCCGAGTCAGCATACGCAATTACTATTTGAGCGCTTTGATGAAGGCAGCCCAATCACTTCCAATTGAACGTTTTTTGGATGTCCTGCCGCCGGAGGTTTTATCTGAATTAGTCGGGAACTTTCTGGATGAACATAAGAAGTCGAGCAAAGAAGTCTATTACCGCTTCACCAAAGGTTCGAAAAAAGCGGAATTCGCGACGGCTGTCGAGGAAACGCTCGGATTGCTCGATGTCCTCGCCTACACGACCCATGAAACCGGGAAGTCCGTGTTCCACGTCTATCACGATATCGATGAGCTTAAAGCTCTCATCGATGCGCACTACCGGGACCTGTCGTTAATTTCCCCGAGGACTATGAACCAAGTGGTTGAGGCGATCGTGAGGGAAAATTGTCGAACTATAAATCGTCCAGATCGATGATCATTGCTGATACAAACATGAAGGGATTATCGCGGTGCTGGATCGTTAGTCCCAAATGGGTGGGATCAGCTATGGGAAAGTAGGGAGGTTTGGAGACTACGGCATGTGATGCTGCAAAAGCTTCGATCGAAGATCTCATCGCGGTAACGCCCATGAAATCTGTCCTCTGATCGAGTGCATCTGATAAGAGTGTCAAAATCGGTCGTCTGCAAAACGGGAATACATGCATCATTACTTCATCTTGCTGCCCGAGATTTAGGCCAGTCGCATCTGCCTCTTCACCTCCATATCCTACTGCCAATAATATCGAAGGCCCCGGTCCGTATTCCAAATTTAGGTAAGAACGAGGCATAAATGTTGTCGGTAAAGGACGTTCGCCTTCGGGTTTCGGTTGAAAGTACATGATATCCGGAGAAAACCATCGCGGCCCAACCGATGATTGCGTTAACGATTCGAGGGCAACCAAAAGCATGGTATGTTCATAATCGTTGTTTTCGATTCTATACACCCTCTTTAGTACTTCGAGTAGTTCGGTTGTCGATCCTCCCGCCAATAAATGTACAAAGTTCGAGAGACGTCGTGCTGCTGCATCCGTATCACGCTGTAACCAATTTGGCAATTCTGATGGCTGGTACATGGGGGAATTATACACCGAAACCTCGTTTCGGTTGAACAGCAAAAGTTCTGCAACTTGTTGCCCTCGTTATCGTTCCAGGTTCCAGCCGGAAAATAACGGCTCGATGCTTTTGAAGAACGCTTTCCTTATTTCCTCGAACAGTACGATCATCATTGCCATGAGAATACAGAGAATCCAAACGTCACCGTCTACCGGCACGGTATGGAGCAGATGCTGCATGAACGGCGTATACACGGCGAGCACCAAGAGAAGTATCTCTATCGCGATAGCGCCTACGATATATTTGTTCGTGAAGATTCCGAGTTTTCCGATCGATAGCTTTTCGTGGCGGGCGTTAAACGCATTGAACCATTGGAACGCCGCCATGACGATGAGCATGCAGGTTCTCGCGTAATCGAGGGTTTCCGATCGTAAATTGAATTGGAAGACGAAGATTGATCCGATGGCCATAATCGAGGACATGAATAAGGCACGGCCGATAATCAGCCGATCGAGAAAATTGTTCTTGTAGCGCGCAGGTTTGTAGTGCATTATGTCGTCCTGTTTTCCTTCCATTGCCACGGCGCATACCAGGAATCCATCGGTTATAAGATTGAGCCATAAGATTTGCACGGCAATCAGGGGAATCGGAAGGTTCAGCAGGATAGACAAGAAAATGGTCATTATTTCGCCAAGTGAAGTCGAAAACAAATAGGTCATAACTTTCTTGAGGTTTTCGTAGACAACGCGAGCTTCTTCAATACCGCCGATTATCGTGGAGAATTTATTGTCCATGAGAATCATGTCGGCTGCTTCTCGTGCCGCATCGGTACCGTTTTCTCCCATCGCAATTCCGATATCCGCTTTCACGAGGGCTGGGGCGTCGTTTACCCCATCTCCGGTCATTGCAACTGTCTTTCCCATACGATCGAAGCTTTCCACAAGCCTCACTTTTTCCATCGGGGTTGCCCGAGCAACGACATACAGATCGTCGAGCATCGAGGTTAGCTCATCGTCCGATTTATTTCTAATCTGGGATGCGTCAATCGCAAGACCATTGGGTTCTGCAATGCCTGCCTGCTCGGCAATATGTTTTGCCGTGGCAACGTGATCTCCGGTTACCATTACGGTCGCTATGCCGCTTCGTTTGCACTTTTGTACCGCCTCTACGACGTCTGCGCGCAGCGGGTCGATGAAAACGAGCAGGCCGTCGAAGTCGAGCTTGCGTATATCTTCGTGAGCGAGCGTTTTCTGTTTCGTATATTTCGATGCAACGACTATGATTCGAAACCCTTGCGCCGCTAGATCTTCAACGCAGTTGCGTATTTCTTGGTACGACGAATCGTTTTCGAATGTGCACTTATCGAGCAGCATATCGAAAGCGCCTTTTACGATTATTATATTCTCGGCATCGGTAAGCTCGTTGAGCGTCGCTTGGTATTTGTAATCGCTGTCGAATGGTATTTCATCGAGGCGGGTATGCTCTTCGACAATTTTATCGATATCGGCGCCTTTCGACTTTGCTTCATTGAGAATAGCCACATCGAGCAAGTCTCCCGACTCGTGGTTTTCTGCGATAGATGCATCGTTGCACAGCACGCACAGTTTCATGAAATGCATATCGTGGAAGTTCTTGATCAGCCCATCGGACTTGAGCAAGTAGTAATCTTGCAGCTTTATCTTTCCTTCAGTTACGGTTCCCGTCTTATCAGTGCAGATGACATCGACGCTTGCGAGGGTAGAAGCAGACGGGAGATTTTTAATGACCGCTTTTTGCCTGCTCATCCTGAATACGCCGACCGCTAGCGTCACCGTCACGACAACGGGTAGCCCTTCAGGAATACTCGATATGCCCATAGATACCGCAGTTCTGAAAATATCGGTAATCGTAAAGCCTTTCACGAGACCGACCAGGAAAATCGAGAGCGAGGCTATCCCCACGATAATAATTATTTTTCCGGTTAGGGTGTGGAACTTAACTTCAAGCGGAGTTTTGTCCGACGACTTTTTGGATACCAGGCCGGTTATTTTGCCGATTTCTGTCTCCATACCGGTTTTTTCTACGCTCAATAAACCTTTGCCGTTGGTGACAATCGAGCTCATGAACGCCTTACTGTTCGATTCGTCCTTTGTTACCGGGTACGCTTCACCGGTAAGCTGCGATTCGTTTATTTGAAGATTCTTATATTCGATAAGCGTTCCGTCGGCAGGCACTTTGTCGCCAGCTTCAAGCTGTACGGTATCGCCCGGAACGACGTCTTCGGCGTCAATCTGCCTAACGGAGCCATCCCTAATAACTTTGGCCTTGTGGGTTATCAGCTTCTTGATCGAGTCGACCGCATGCGCAGCTTTATGTTCCTGGAAAAAACCGATCAAGCAGTTCATAACAATCACGCCCGAAATCACGATTGCTTCGACAACTTCTCCAAGAATTGATGTTACGAGAGATATCACCAGCAAGACAACAATGAGAGGATTCGTAAATTGCTTCAGGATTTGCTTATAGATCGGTACTTGTTCGGTATCCTTCAGTTTGTTTTTTCCGAACTTGAGTAATCGTTCGTTTGCTTCTTGAGTTGAAAGTCCAAGTGTCGAGTTCATGGGCAGATTAAAAAATACGGTTAGTTTCATCTTATTTGATTGCCGCGATTTGAGGAAGAGTCTGGCGCTCCGAGGTAGAGCAACCGATTGCACGTACGGGTGATATAATCCGTTCCATGCATCATAGTTCGCTCTATTGCTTGGAATATACCGGTACACCGCCTCAAGTAAGTTCAGAACTTATTGACCAAAGGCGTAACGCCGTAGTCAACTTCTACGCGGATAACCTTGGTACAGAGCGTACGCGCGAATCCATTGCCTTGTACCCGGTGGTTGAGGAAGCAATGTACGTTGTTCCTCAAGCATACAGTCGAGAAGTTCTTGATTTTGCAGCTGCTGTCGTAGGATCTTACCCCGAACAGGTTTTTCAGGAGGCGCCTCCTATTAGTTCGATGACGCTTGAAGGATTCGTTACTGCGGCTTTCGTCGCCATGGATGGAAAAGATTCTATGAGTAATGAGCTGTTTATTCGTTTTATATTGTCATGTTGCTCGATATCCACATCGTTTACAGGCGCCAATGAGCTTTCAAGCAAAGAGATTTGGACTCTTCTCAAAGGAGACAATTATTGGGAGGCACAACCGGTGCATGATTACCGAAGCCTCGCCGCAAGTGCTATCGTCGGCTTTATTGCAGCTACGCTGCCTCGATTCGGTTCCCATTCGGCGGAGCAGATTGAAAGGAATTATGCCAATTACCGTACCTATATGGAATCAGTACGTCGAGAAGTTGCATGGTATATCGGGGTTCTACGGCAGCAAATACTTGAGCATGGATTAGATATCGATACTACGGTGCTGGAGCGGTTCGATTTGCCGGTGATGGTAAGCGATATAACGGGAAACCCATATATCAGCAATGATTTGGAATCGGACGGGAAAAGCCGATCGATGCCTGGAAGGTATGGAGGTTATGCGATGGGCACCAATCCCAGTACGGGGTTATCCCTTACTTCGTTCACGACTCGGTTTACGCGGTTCGCTTCGTTCGAGCGTGCCGTACCGGTTGGAGAAGTTCCCTTCCATAACGACGAGTATAATCGCTCTCGAACTGGCTTCCATGAGGTCATTCATACAATAACCGCTCACGAGAGTTTGAATAGGTTTACCATGATTTTAGTGGAAGCCTTAACCGACGGTTTGGCGGAATTTATTCAAATGAGGGCATACGGTCAGGATTTCTACGATGTAGAATCACCGTTCCACGTCTTATCAGTCGGGTATCCTCGGTATATTCCGATCGTTTTAGAATTTATGAGGTACGGTTTGCTCACTGAACGAGAGTTTATCTTTGCCGCTTGCAAACAATCGCCCGAAGAATACATATCGGCCATTACATCGAAAGTCGTTGACAGGAGTTCCGCTCGTACGATGCTTCTGTGTATGCAAAAATCCATGCTTATCAGGCTCTTCAAGCATGACGAGATTGAAGATCTTATAACGGAGTGCATGCGAGATCCTCATGCGTTTTTCGTGAATCGCTTCACGGAGGCTCTAGAGACGATCCACGCTTCATCGTTCAGTACTATTTCGCATCTTACCTATGAGATAGAACGAGAAGATCCAGATTTTTACGCGAGACAGGTAGATTTCTACACAGGCGTAAAAGGGAACGACAAATTGAGGTGCAATTACTTCGGTATCCCTCCTGTGTTATGCGATACTGAAACCGGCTTTCTTTCGGATGTCGTCATCGATATCCTGCAAAAGAAGGATCAGCTCGATGTTCCGCTCGGCACGCTATTAATTCCCGAAATGGCTGTTGAAGCCATAGGTCGTTGGTATACGGGCTTAGAGCCAATTACGGGATTAGGATCATTGTCGCAGCAAGAATTTCAAGATCTGGTTCTCTCGTATCAAGGCTATTTTTTGGGGAACGCCGAAGGATGTATTCGCGGGCTGCCGAAACCTGAATTAGCTGAGATGGTGGTCGAGTTCGGCACAAAAGCATCAGCATGCGTGTACCGG
>CAZVIJ010000019.1:0-12153 GCA_964626735.1 uncultured Candidatus Saccharibacteria bacterium | reverse complement strand
ACCGGACACTTGCCGGCAAGCTTGCACTGCCTCATGAAGAACTCAAGCAAATGACGGTTCGGATCGTGAGAGAAGTAGTGCCGTATCTCAATACCGAGATTTTCAGCGATACCGGTACAGGACTTGAAATGTTTCATCGATATATCGATGCTTTGACCGACTCGCTTGTGGGAACCGTCGATGAACCGGGTTTCAGCCTCGACCAGTTTGTGTACTACGCGCCGTTTATCGATTGCGAGCTGGCTAACGCCTAAAACACCGGTATCAAATTTCTGCCTTGATCCTGTTGGGCAGGAAGTATAGAACCGGAATCACCAAGAAACAGAGATACGAGAAGTATACGTTCACGAACGAGAGGAGAATCGCGAGCGTATAAATTATGATTGCCGGGATGCTATGTCTCGGTCCCTGCGTTTTTGAAAATTCCTTGCCGAGCTTGAAGAGCATTTTGTTTTTCGCATAGCTTCTGAACGCGTAGAAGGTAACCGCGCACATGAGAGAGTTCAAGGCATAGAGTATTATGGGGAATTGGTCGGTAGGATGGTCTCCAAGCATCGCGGTAGGGAAGGGGAGAAAGCAAATCCACAGCAGAAAAAAATTGTTGAGCCAAACGATAGGGATGGTTGTGCTTTCAAGCTGACGAAAAAAGTAATGATGGTTTACCCAGTGGATTGCAATCGTGAGAAACGTGACGATGAAACTAACGAATTTAGGAAGCAAAGGCTTGAGCGTTTCTATGTACACGCCAAGCGATCCGTGATCGGGGATTTCAGGTACTTTGAGCTCAAGTACCAGTAGGGTCAAAATAATCGCAATGACAGCATCGCTGAATGTTTCGACTCTATCCTTCGACATCGGTTCCATGTAAAGAAAGGTAAACTGCAGATTACAGTATGATGAATTTTAAGATTCCGTACTTTCTGCTGACGACAGGCCGAGCTTCATTTCGTTTTCTTTTCCGGAGTTTTCGAATCCTAATCTACGAAGGATTTCGATTGAACGTACATTGTCCGGCTTGAACGTGGCGAGCAACGTATCAATTCCTTCCTGCCCGAGACAGGGCAAGACGTACTGCAACGCCTCGAGCATGAACGAAGGACTTGAGCCTATCTTGAAGTACCAAAGCTCTCCCGTTGTTTCGTTTTCTACATCGACGCCTATTATTCCAACTATATCTTCGTTATGTCGTATGAGGAAACGAAACTCTTCACGGTCAGCCCACAGTTTGGCCGAAGTTCTCAAGTTTTCCGCTGCGAGATCCTTCACTTCCTTGAAGCCGTACTTTTCCATTACCTGATCGGTGATGTATTTTCTTACTGCTGCGTCTTCGTAAACTTTCGTGAACGAGTCGATATCTCGTTCGTTTGTTTCATACTCATCGGTTGACTGTATCGAGAAAGTATTTTTATGTTTATTGAATATTGTCGCCTTGTACTTCATTTATATAGCAGGTTTTAACTTTGGTATACTGAGATCCTACCATAAATGCGCAGTAACTCTGTGATTCAATTTAACCTTATTGTACCGTGGAAATCGCTTAACCTTTATTATAGAATCGGGTTATGCAGAAAATAACACCGAATCTTTGGTTCGACAAAGAAGCGAAAGCCGCAGCAGAATTTTACGCCACCGTCTTTCCCGATTCGAAAGTTAATAACGTGACTACCTTCACTGATTCTCCATCCGGCGATGGGGAGGTGGTCAGTTTCGAAGTTTGGGGCCATCAATTCATGGCAATCAGTGCAGGCCCGATTTTCAAGATAAACCCCTCCATATCATTTTTCGTCAATTTCGATCCGTCGAGAATGGAGAATGCGAAGGAGAAGCTCGATGAAATCTGGGGAAAGCTGATCGATGGCGGTACAGCCCTAATGCCTTTGCAAAAATACGACTTTTCGGAGCATTACGGTTGGGTACAAGACAAGTTCGGCGTTTCCTGGCAGTTGATGCTTACCAACCCCGATGGGGAAGAACGTCCTACCATCATCCCGTCGCTTATGTTCGTGCACGAGGTGGCAGGCAAGGCGATGGAAGCGGAAGAGTTCTACACGACCGTATTCAGGAATTCCAAATTGGGGATGGCGGTTCATTATCCCGAAGGTTGGGAGCCCAATACGACCGAGATGGTCATGTTCTCCGATTTCATGCTTGAAGGCCAGTGGTTTGCGGCAATGGATAGCGCGTACGAACATGATTTCCGCTTCAACGAAGCTGTTTCGTTGATGGTTAAGTGCAAGGATCAGGAGGAAATCGATTACTATTGGGAAAAGCTTTCGGCAGTTCCCGAGTCCGAGCAATGCGGTTGGCTCAAAGATAGGTACGGAGTCTCGTGGCAAATAATTCCCGTCGCGCTTGAGGAGCTGCTGAGTTCAGGAACGCCCGAGCAGAGCCAAGCGGTCACCCAGGCATTTCTCCAGATGAAGAAATTCGATATCGCTAAGCTTCAAGAAGCGTACGATACGGCTGCATCGTAATATCAATCACCCGTGGGGAACCCGTTCTCCGCGATCGTGGAGTTGCTGTAGCGCTTGTCGCCAGTGACTTCACGACCAAACCACGAGGGGGGAGTGAAACGTACCGCTTCCTCAACAGACGGAAATTCTACCTCGAGAAGCAAGTGGCCGGCGTTCGCCCCTTCGAAGCGGTCTAGCTCGATGGTGTATTCGCCGAACGGGATGATATGTCTCATTTTTTCGACACGTCTACCTTCGGTACCTGGCCACAAAACGTTAAACTGCGGTTCGGTAATTTCCGTCTCAAGCTCAATACGTTCGCCTTTATAGCTTGTCTTCGAGCTTTTGTAGGTGATGTAAAACTTGTCGCCTTTTGCCCGCAACCGGACGACACATGTCTCCTCCTTGGCGAGGTAGCCTTGGGCTATCCTCATGTGGGCGGCTTCAGTTACTAGTATTTCCTCCGGAATTGCCGACGGCACGAACTTACGTTCGATTTCTTTATGAAGCTCTTCCCGGTCGATAGTAGATTGTTGCATAGTTTACTGGTTGTTGGTTTTCGTTGACTTGAGCATCCTCAGCAAGATTGCGAATGCGCCAAACGATCCTGCAAGGAAAAGGGTTAACGCTCCGAGAACGACATAGAGCGGCGTTCGGGAATCCTCTACCGAAATACTGTTCGCTTGCACGCTCAAGATTCTTGAGCTTCCTGCAACTACGTCGACATGTTGCTCGAGTGTCGTGCTGTTGTAGGTGACGACGGCAGTTTGGCTTCCCGAATCGATGTTCTTGAACCGTGCAATTCCTTCGTTGTCGGTGAACGCTACCTGATTGTTAGACTTCAGGGATACTTTAGCGCCGCCAATAGGCTTGCCGTTCTTATCGACGACTTTAATGAACGTCTCAGAATAGGATGGTATCGGAGTTGGCGTTGCCGTTACCGTCGTGATGTAATCGATTGTTGTGGGTGCAATCGAAGCTGTCGGCGTGTTCGTCGTTTTAGTCGGGGTTGGGGTCGCGGCAGTCAGCTTCTTAGTCGGAACAGGGGTTGCCGTTGCAGATTTGAAAGGAGTCGGTGTTGGCGTTGGCGTCGCCGTAGGCGCGTTGTAGGGCAATACCGTGAGGTATCCTATAACGCCGGGAGTTGTCGTGCTGGTAACGGTATAGTAACCGACCGCGAAGTTCTTGATATAGCCGCCGCACATCGCGGTTGCGCTGCGGGAATTTACCTGAGCAGTACCGGTTATGCATAGTTCGAAAGAACTACCGTCGCTTACTTGAATTTCATGCGTTTTAGAATCGGTATTCTTGAAGTTGACGCGAAGCGATCCTCCGTCCTGCTTTACTTTCATCGATGAGGTTGCGGGTACGAATCCGCTTGAAGTCATGGTTATCGTCAAATCGATTGTGGGATCAATCGTCTCGCCACCGCCGCTTGCCGCCTCGGCAGGAAAGATGGGGAATAAACATGCGCTCGCAGCGCATAATAAAACGATTTTACCCAAGAACGAAATTCTCATTTGGTTCATAATACCATATAAAGAACGCTATAATAGACCATGTCATTAAAAGTTTGCCCTAACGGTCATACATTCGAGAAAACGAGCGATTGTCCGGTCTGCCCGACTTGCTCCAAGAAAGAAATGGAGAAGAAGTATTCGGAATTTCCCAAGATTTCCGCGCCAGCGATGCGAGCTTTGGATTCTGTAGGAATAGAAACGTTGAAAGATTTAACGAAGTTTACCGAGAAAGAGCTGCTGAATCTGCACGGTATGGGGCCAAAAGCTTTCGGAATTCTAAAAAAAGAGATGGAAATGAGAGGCTTTTCATTTCGGACAATCTGAAATTTTCCGACAACGCAGCTTTCCCTGCTCAAATCGCTCTTCCAAATGCGTTCCTCTCGACTTTCCTGAACTTAACCACATCCCTCCATACGGAAAGATACTTAAGTTTGGCACGCTGATCTTGTTCTAGGTTAATTAACTCCATTGCCTTGGTTTGGATAGACGGCTCACGGCAGTCGTCGTACATTTTTCTTAATCCGCATACGATATCGAACCTGATCGATTCTCGATTTTTATCCTTGCTGCATGCCTGATACTGTTTTTCAAACCATTCAATAATTTTTTCCTTATGCTCCGCGCTGACTATCCCGACCTTCCAAAGCGAGAGTAGGATATTCCGCGATTTCAAGCTTTTCTTATCTTTGGACGCTTCAAACAACAGATGGATCTTCTCAAACAGTTTCTTATCAGGATCGCTTTTGGCAAGATTCGCAATCAGCTGGCCGGCAATCGATCGAATGTATGCATCCTTATGCCTGAGAGTCTCGAATAGTTCATCCAATATTTCGTACGTCCATGCCACTGGCTCTTCGGTGATGGTGAGCAAGGTTAGGTACGATTCTCTCTGTATCTTCGGATGTGTAGCGTAAATGTTGGCGAACAGCTCTTTTGTTTGGGAGTCCATAGATCCCTTTTTATCATGTCTTTCAAGCCGGTACTAGCTTGTTAAGAAACGGAAACTTTGGTACCGACAAGTCGAATCTGCTTCACTTGCAGCGGAAACGGATCGCCTTTCCGAGCAGCTTCGGGGAGGCTTCCTATCGTTGCCGCTATGAGCGAATACAATTGATCAACCGATGCGTTTCGCAATTCAAGGATATCGAACAAACCGGAATTATCATCTTTCGTTACTGCGATACTTTGTAGTTCTTGTTTAAGCATTTCTGCTGCCTGCCGCAGATCATTCGTCGAGGCAAATCCTGATTCGAAGAGGGTTTTGCTGTTATGGGCGACGAGAATGTCGCTATTGCAGAAGTTTTCCGTTGCCGGCGTCCTTGCTTCGACGTGAACCACGAGATCTTGCTCAGTTTTGCCGTGATATACATATCCTCGAATACGAGGCGAGAGAAACATCTCAGCAACTGCATGCGGGAGGCCGGCTACCTGATAGTTATTTTCCATCATCACCCGGGCAATGAGATTAGCCAGATATGGATGGAGCGTTTCGACATATACTGTTGGGGTTTTGATTGCTTCCGAAAGTTCATCGCCTAATTGAGCTGATGTCATCATGTACGGCTGTTCGAGCCATTTGGAATCATCGCCCCAGATTGCTTTTTCGGGGTCGCATGCGATTGCCGCACCGATAATGGGTACCCCGCGCACGATACGTTCGCGGGTCATATGTTCGGCAAGTCGTAAACCCCGCCAATCCGGATGGACGACGTTACGGTGAAGTAGGTAGGTGCCGAGAGAAATTGCCCTCACCTTGGCCGGGCCGATTGAGTCGATTACTTGTTGCGTTGGAGTCAGTGGCCAGTTGCGAATTCCCGACATGCCGACAAGCTCGCCGCCATGCTCTGCAATTACGTACAGTTCGCCTCGCGCGTACCTGCCCGAGAAGTGCGAAGCTTGCGTGTTTCCCCCATCGAGTAGGTGGGCTCTCAAGAAGGATGCCGCCTGCTCGCCTAGCGGCGTTTCGAAAGCGTCGGGGGAAACCATCTTCAAACCTATCGCTCCCCGGGGCGTTTCAATTGATGGTAAAGGCAGCTCAAAATCGTGGATAAGGTGATTAGATGGGGTAGACATGTGAGTATTATACTCCACATACTTGGGTCTTAATACCAGGTATCTTGCATTGCAAGGTACCTGGTATTATAATTCTATCGTTAATTAACAACTTATTTATTTAAATACCCTATGCGTATGATAAACGCTCAATTCAAAAAGGGAGTACTAGAGCTGTGCGTAATGGCTCTGTTGGCGCAGAAAGCACATTACGGCTACGAACTGGTAGAGAAGATATCGGAGGCCATCGAAATCTCCGAAGGTACGATCTATCCATTGCTCAAGAGGCTTAAGGACGATGGCTTGGTAACCACGTACCTTGAAGAATCAAGCTCGGGTGCACCCAGGAAATATTACAAATTAACGCCAGAAGGCGAAGAGGTACGATCCGCGATAACCAAAGAGTGGATCACCTTTACGAAAAAAGTGAATTTAATTCTGAACAAAGACAATCATGACGAAGCATGAATTTATCGAAAGTCTTAAGGTCAAGATAGGCGACTTGCCCTTAGAAACCCAATCGGACATTATCGCCGATTATGAAGAGCATTTCGCTGCAGGCCTCGAAGACGGGAAGACCGAGGACGAGATCGCGCAGAAATTAGGCGACCCCGATACGATTGCCCGCGAATTCAAGAACTATTCTTTGATAAGAAAGGCAGAAGAAACGAAAAGTCCCTTCAACCTGAGTCGGGCGGTATTGGCCGTTATCGGGTTGAGCTTCTTCAACCTAGTTTTCGTCGTAGGCCCGTATTTCGGAATTCTCGGTACGCTTATTGGCTTGATCATTACTTCCGTTACGCTTATCGGATCCGGAATCGCTGGAGTCGTTATGGTCATCATCAGTCCGTACACGCCTTCGATCGACCTTGGCATCAATCCGTACGCGGCGGCATTCATGTTCCTCGCGGTAAGCTCGTTTGGCGTCTTCTTATCAGCGGTGACGTACTTTTTGTGCAAATGGTTCTACATACTGACCATCAAATATCTGAAACTTAATTTAAATATCATTAAGAAGTGAAATGGACAAGAAATTTTTATTGATTGGGATTATTTCCCTCATCGCGACGATTATCTTCGCAGGCTCAAGCTTTGCGATTTATATCGCAACGCGCAACAACTACAATACGAACATGACGCGAGAAGTTGATACACGAGAAATTCCAGACTTCAGCAAGCTGTACGTTGACGCAGACGGACGTATAGAAATCCAGAAAGCGGATACGACGGAATTGGTTATTGAAGGCCCCAAGAAGTATTTGGATCGGATATCGACCGAAGTGAAAGACGGAACGCTTTCGATCGTCGAGTCTAAGGCAATGAGCATTCATATCACGTTTAACCTCAAGGAAGAAGTTATTTACCGCCTTAAGGTAAAAAATATCGAGAACATCGATTTGAACGGCGTAACGAACTTAAATGCGGAAGTACCCTTTACAGCCGAATCGTTTGTCCTCAATTCCCACGGAACCGGTAACGTCAATTTGGGCGAGGTCAATGCGAAGCGCTTTACGCAAACCCATACCGGCGCTGGAAATACCACCATACGAGCTCTTGCTTGCGATACCATCGAGGTAAACGTTAAGGGTACGGGCAACACGACGCTTGAAGGAATCAATTCTCAGCAGCTGAAGATTGTTATGGGAGGAGCCGGAAATTTCATAACCAAAGGCAGGACATCTTCCCTTGACTTGCAGAAGACGGGCGTCGGCAATTTCTACGGCAAGGAACTCGTCAGCGAAACGGCCAACCTTAAGCTTGACGGAGCAGGAAATACCGAAGTCGCCGTTAAAGATGAAATGACCGTCAACAAGACGGGAGTCGGCAACCTTACGTATTACGGCGATCCCAAAACCAGAAATGATATCTCCGGAGTCGGCAACGTTCGGAGGGGAGGCGGATTGTAACATTCGCTGGAACGCGGCGGTAAGATTTACTACCATGGTGCATGGCGAAACGCGGAACGGTAAAGCTTGGTGATTTGAAGATAAAAGATAAGCCTGCCGTTTCCGAAGAGAAAAAGCCTTTAAAGAAGAAGCTTAGAAACCTCGCACTCATCGGTTTAATTCTGGTAGTCGCGTTCTTCGTTTTGCGGCAACGTCAAGAATCGCTTATCAAGAACGATACATCAAACTCCTCGAAAACTGCCGCTGTCGTGGAAGTAACACCCTCTCCAACGATCAAGCCGACACCGACCGACAAGCCGGTTTCCGGACCTCCCCTCCGGTACGCCAAAGCTACCGCTATATTGAAAACGCAAAAGGACGGCACCTTCTCAATAAATCTCGATTTGCCCCAAGATGGTTCGTTGGATAGAAAAGACCTTAACTACGATAAGCCAAATTACGTGGATGTCAGTTTTGCCAATCCCGCAGTCGAATACAGTCTGGTAAACAACACATACAGTTTCGTGTTGAGTATCGGCAAAGCTCGGGACAGCGATGTCCGGCAGTTTTCGGAGTTCAAGGATTTGAAGCCCGAGAAAAACTTCACATCGCTTTATCGCGCTAAAGTGATAGGGAAGAGCCATTCATGGCTGTACCTGAATACGGTTAAGGAAAACGACAAGTGTCCAGGAAAAGGAACGATCGTAAACTCGCCGTGCGGTTTGACCGAATTCAGCCAGGATATACCGGGCGGCGCGTTCACTATGCAGGCATTCTGCATGGCCGAGGATAATGCTTCACAAAACGTATGCGATACGATCGTGAAGTCGATTAAGTTTGTTGGCAAGAGCTGAGGATCGAAAAATACGTAACTGAGAGTTACACTACCTGCAATGCCAACCGGAACAAATGATAATGCTGGAGTGCGAGTGATTCCTCCGCTCCTCTACATCGGTTTTTTTATCTTCGGTTATGTAATACACTATTTTCGCCCAATACACCTTGTTTCTGCTGAAAGTGACGCCTTGCTTAAAATCATGGGCGGAATCCTCTTGGCTTTCGGATTGCTGGTAAATTTTGCTGGAGTATTCAGTTTTAGAAAACATCATACGAGTTTAATACCAATCAAGCCGTCCACCGCCTTGGTCACTGACGGCGTATACTCATTAACGAGAAACCCTATGTACGTAGGACATGCAATTGCCTACTTCGGTGGGGTACTGATGGCAAATTCGTTGTGGCCGCTTCTGCTTTTCCCTCTGGTACTTCTTGTCACGCAGAAAGCAGTTATTGAAAAGGAAGAAGCGTATATGGAGCGGAAGTTCGGCGAAGAGTACCGTGCCTACAAATCGCGGGTGCGCCAATGGATCTAGTCCGTTTCTCTCGTATGGTCGACTGTTTCCGCCATTGCATCCGCGAACATTTCGAACACCGGCTCGATCGCGAATTTCAATGCGCCCAACATCCCGCAAACGAGCGCGGTGCCGGATACCAAGGAATCCAAATGGATTTTATTATGCAATTGAGCTAGCTCATTCGGGTCTCCTCCCGCCAGACGATAGCCAACATAGCTTGCAACGCCGGCAGCAAATACCATCAATCCACCGAGTTCGGTATAAAGGAAATCCTTGAACCCCTTTCCCTTCATCACCATATCGCTTATGAGGCCTGTCGCTCCGTACGTTAACATCGCGACCGAAATAATTGGTGCGAGGGCGGTCAGCGGAATGGTTATCTTGCGGCCGATTTCTGCTATCGTTTCCTGATCCATGATTCTGTTGATACTAGCGATTGTACTGGTTCACTGCTTGAGTTACCATCTGGTTACACTATGGCGTCTGAAAAGTCGGAAAAAATGCGTTCTTTGATTGAGGATCTTAAAGCGCACACACTTTCCGAACATATCGTCGTTTCCCGAAAGGGGATCGATAAGGATGTGAGTCTGATCAACCATTATCGTATGCATGAGCTGATACCAAATAAGTGGTTCGATTGGGTCGCTCGATCCGACGCAAGAATTATGGTGATCGGCCAAGATTGGGGGCCTTACGCTGCTTTGAAGAAATACGTTGATGATTTTGACCTTAGCCAGGATGCTGACGATTTCGATTATCATTCATTTCTTTTCAAGACTTTCTCGTCGCGAACCGAGAAATTCATTATGAAAGCGGTGAAAGAAACGTATCGGAATGCATTCGGTACGTTCGACGATTCGGTTTTCGATGATTTCTTTTTTACCATGGCAGTCCTTTTTACACGGCAAGGTACGCATTTCCGAGGCAACGACAATTTCGACGAGAAACGCAGCTACGAATATTCCTACCCATTCGTAACGCGGCAGATAGAAATCGTGAAACCAGAGATCATCATGCCCATCGGCGGATTGGGATTCAAGGTCGTGAACGATTACTTCAAGCTCGGGTACGATAAGCGGACGCTCACTTCGGTGATCGAGGAGTTGGGAGATTCAGTCATTCGCGTTAACGGAACCGTAATCATCCCTAATTTCCATCCGGCATCCCATACCAGCCCTGCGTTTCAGTTGCAGCGCTGGGCAAAAATCTGGGAATACTACAAACTTCGACAAAAATAGACCTACCGAATGCCTGGTATAATCCGGCATGGCGTTGAAAGTTCCGACAGCGGTGGATTGCGGAAGTCCTTTGGTAACTGAAGAGTCCATGGAGGCGTGTGCGACAGATATTACTCGTTGGCTTCAATCAAAACAAAGCAAAGATACAGAGCGAAGCGTGGATCTGATGCTTCTCGGATTGCCGGCTGTCGATCGTGACGATATCGCCGAACGGATACATCGCGAATACGCACAAACCTACTATCTTGGGCAGATGGAATTCGTGATGACGGCTCGTGCTATAACGAGGCTCGTGAGGGATCGATATGACCCCGCGAGTACGGTGCTCTACAAAGACTTGGGCAAATCGGGAATGTTTCTGCCTATGCTGCTGCCCGAATACCGTCATGCGATTTACTATCAAGGGACGCTCAAATATTATTCGGAAGCATCGGAGGATTACGTGCCAATCGAAGGGGAGCAGATCGTTGCGCTCGACGACTGGGCATTGACGAGCGACCAAATGACGAAGCGCCTTGAGTTGTTCTTAAGGCATGCGGACTTATCGAAAATACAATTCGTATACATGGCCGTTTCTGAACAGGCGAAATTGCTGGCAAAAAAAATTGGCGTAGGCGTAGACTGCTTTTGGGATGTACCTTCTCCTTCGATCGTTACTGAAGCCATCGTTCCGATGCAGTTTTTTACCAGGCACAATATTTACGGCTACCACAAAATTTCCGACACGACGCATCCGATATTGGGGGATTCATCACGCTCGGAAAATACCAAATATTCGATTTTCGTCGACCGTGAAGGGAACTTACTTCCGCGCGGTAAGCGTTTCATGCATTGGGCGACAACAGCCGGGCTGTGGAATGAATTGAACCTGCTTGAGCAAATATGGAAGCACCAAACCGAAACGAACGCTAATAATCCACTTCTATTTAACGGATAATCGAGCTTACTGCCCCTCCAGAGTGGAAACCGACGAGAAAATTTTCGTTGGCACTCAGGTCTATCGAGAGAGTCTGTTCTTCTTGGATAAGCGAGCAGGCAACGAGATCTTTTATCCCCGGACTGGTTCCAAGATTGAGGTCTGACCATTCGATTTCAACGACCGACCTGCCGATTGCAAACGGTACAGCTGGAATTCCAAAAGAGAAGTGCGTTTGGGATTTTCCATAGAGCTTCATCGCCAGGTCTCGTTTTACTTCGCTGAATTTGTTTGTATCGATGAAACAGCAAAGATCACAGACTTCGCTCATCACAAGGCCCTCTCTGGTTTGCTTAAACCGCCAGGAGCTGTCGTCATTTGCAAGCCAATAGAGTGATCCCTGTTCGACTTCGAAGACGTGCTTGAAGGTATCTCGATGCGCAAGCATCTTTTGGAGAAAGATTGAACTGTAGTTTTCATACTGCCTGAAGATTTCTTTGAAATTGAGCTGATCTTGTTGCGTCTGGCAGCTTGCCCACGTTTGTTGGCAAAGCCGTGCGAGGAAGGCGAGGGATGCGTGATCTGCAGGCGTTGCAAGCGCTTGGTCTATTCGATTGACCGTATCGTGGACGTCTAAAGCCTTCCGAATATTCGGATGTGGTTCGATTGGAGCAGGCGAGAGATACGGTTTATACATCAATAACCGATTATACAGCCAATTAAGGATGCGGGG
>CAZVIJ010000018.1:0-29774 GCA_964626735.1 uncultured Candidatus Saccharibacteria bacterium | reverse complement strand
TCGTTCTCCTAACCGCACCGGACATCAATCGCCCGCATCCGAGCAACATCGCAAAGCACAAGGAGTTCCAAATCCCCGCCCGAGAGATTATTTAGGCGCGCTCATAGCGGGGGCATTGAACCGGGCAAGTGATCAGCAAGCAGGAGCAGAATCCCAGCCTCGAACTCAACCGCGTAACCCCGCAAAATCGGCTGGCCAGCCGCTCGCGCAACCAAATGCGCACCGCGAACAACGTAGCGTACAAGCGCCGGTTCGGCAAGGAGAAAATGTGGATCTCGGTAGGGAGCATTTCAATCTCAGGGCGCGACAAGTAATCTGCGCAGGCTTGCTGTTACTCGACTGGGTACCGATCGAAGGATGGGTTTCGCCAACCTACGTCGAAGGTATCAAGGTCGCAAAACTCGTAGGCCGAGCCTTCAGCATGATGTGGCTAGAAAAACTAGATGTTACGCCAGACTCCCCATGGTATATCGATCTTTTCCAAGTCGGTACCGCTGCCATCGATTATTTCCTGACGGGTGGAGTAGCTCCTTCGATGATAGTAGGCCTCGGCAACCAAATTTACCAAGACGAACTCAGGGTGAGGGACATCAAGGCACAGGAGGCCGCCATTATACATAGTAGAAACGACTACCGCTAAGCTACTTGAGCCAATCGTACCAATCGACTCCGTTCGGAGAAACTCGCGAATAGATATTGTTGTCGGTGCCGCGTACCGCTTGTATCACTTTGCCGTTGTCGTACTTGAACGTAGTAACCGCAGAAAGCGAAAGCCCGCTCGTATTGAACCCCGTCCAGCTTTGGTTGGGATCTGCGCTTCTCGTAAGTATTGCATTGTCCGTTCCGCGCGCCGACTCGATGAGCCGGTCGTTGAATACCGCGAGCTTTACGTCATCGTTCGTCGTACCGTCGTAAAACCAGGGGCTCCACGCTGCTCCGTTATCGGTAAATCGAAGGTACAAGCCGTTATCGGTACCTCGGATTGCTTGATACTGCCTTCCATTGAACGTAACCATAGAGACAGGGCTCAAGCAGTAGCCGCTTAACGTCCAGCCCGTCCATCCGATGCCGTTTGGAGAAAACCTCGTATAGACGCCATTATCCGTACCGCGAATCGATTGGTAGAGCATACCGCGGAATTCATTCTGGGTGATCGTTCCGTACGTCATGCCGTCTCCCACCCAATCGGTCCAGTCGATTCCGTTTTGCGTATAGCGCGTATAAATGACGTCGTTCGTCCCTCGCACTGCTTGCACGAGCTTATCCAAAAACGGGTATAAGGACACCTCGCCGAGCGTGCCGCCCGAAAGTTCCCAATTGCTCCACGTATCTCCGTCTACCGTATACCTCGTGTAGATCCCGTTGTTGGTGCCTCTTATCGATTGGTACAGTCTGCCGTTAAACGTTTCCATCGTCACGTCACCATACGTCCAACCGCTGATCGTCCATGGAGTCCAATCGGAACCATTCACGGTATACCTGGTGTAGATGCCCTGGTCGCTACCTCGAACCGCCTGGAATAGCTTCCCGTTTATGGTTTTCATCGTGATATCGCCGAAGGTATAGCCGGACATCGTCCATCCGGACCAATTGATGCCGTTATTCGAATACCTCGTATTGATAGAGAAGTCGGTGCCCCGATTCGCTTGTACGACGATGACGCCAACCTTCTCCATATACACTTCGCTGTTGAGCGGCGTGAACATTGCCGTGTAGCTTGTCGAGTTGACGGGCGTTTCTATATTGTGGTTGATCGCGCCGTTGTCGGTCCAGCTCGAAAACTTGTACGGCTTGCCGTTCATCGTTTGCGACGAGGATACGCTGACATTCCTCATGAATCCCACGACGCTGTTGAACGTCTTGGGGGAAGACGATGCAACGCCATCGACGTTGACGGTAAAGTTTTCCGGTTCTGTTTTGACCGTCATCGTCGAAACCTGCGGGAAGACATCCACGAACGAGGAAGATTTGTTTCCATCCGAGTCGGTAACCGTAAGATTAAAGCGGTACCAGCTGTTGGTGGAAGAGATGCCGGACTTTGGCAGGATCACGCTCCCGGACTTGGTATTGTTGAACGGCCCTTGGAATGCGTTGATCGAATTGTCGTGATAAAAATCCACCGTCCAGCTGAATGCCGATGCGGGTAACGTGCCGTCCTGCTGATCCAAACCCGTGCCGGAAAATTGCACGGTATCGCCTGCCTTATATTTTATGCCGGAAATCGGATTGTCGATAATCGCTTCGGGTTTTTCCGGAATCGGAGTAGGGGAGACGACCACGCCGGTTCCGTAACGGATCTTGTACATATAACCGGTCGTCGCCAAATAATAGAGCTGTCCGTCGGTACCGACGCTGAGCGCAGTCGGACTTGCGGCGCCGCTCGCAAAATCGCCGACCGTATAGCCGTTCGAAGCGTCAAGCGACTTAATCCAGCCGAGCGTCGTATCGCCGAACAGGAAATCGCCCTTCATCGAAGCCGGGAATTGGTTTGCATGGTAGAACACGCCGGCGCCAATATTCGTGCCGTAGAACGTCGCAACTTTATGGGGAATCGAGAGCACCGGATTGGTAACGCCTGTAACGATACAGTAGCCTTCGCACGACGGCCATCCATAATCCGCGCCGGGCAGAACGGAGTTTACTTCCTCGTATTTGGTGCTGCCGTTATCGGTGAGGTAGATATCACCATCGGTTGCATTAACGGAAATGCTCTTCGGATTCCTGAAGCCGGTAGCGTATATGGCCTTGAATTTACCGGAGGCCGTACCATTGTACGGATTGTTAGAAGGAATGGTGCCATCGCTCTTGATTCTGAGTACCTTACCGAAGTACGAGTTCATAGCGGCCGCGTAGGAAGAAAGCCCTTGGTCGCCAACAGCGATATACAAAAGCCCGTCCTTGCCGAATGCCATCTTGCCCCCGATATTGTTGCTGGAAAAACCAAGCGTGTCGGTATAGAGGATAACCGATTCCGTTTGCGGAGATGCGACATTATTGACGACCGTAAACCGACTGACCCGGTGGTGCGCCGGAGAGTCGGGGAACGTATAGAAAACATATAAGTACCCGTTCGACGAAAAATTCGGATCGAGCACGATACCTTTCAACCCACGCTCGCCCGTCGTATCCACGCCAATGGAAAGAACCGGAGTCGCCTGGACTACGCCGTTGACGACGACTTTAACCTTACCCGCGCGTTCCGCGACAAACAGCCTACCGTCATTCGCTACCGCCATATCGGTAGGGCTGGCAAAACCAGATATCGCAACACTTTCTGAATAACCGCCCGGAAGAACCGTAGCCGCCGTCTTACGCGAAGCAGCGGCATTACTGACCGTAAGCGGAATCGCTATCAGCACGGAAAGCGCAAATAAAAACGCGCGATTGAGAACCATAAACTTGGCAGATTTCATGAGGTTATACGCAAGTATATTATTTTACGCATTCACAGTCACTGCACCCACCCACCAACAAAATCCCTCAATCAACCAGCCTAACCAGCCTAACCAGCCCAACCAGCCTAACTAGCTAACCACCCCCTGCGTCTTCTTATGCAACATAATTATCCGCGCAAGATATACAAGCCATATCGGAACGAATACCAACGCCGCCGCAAGCGAGCTGCCCTGAATAGAGCGGTTGTAGGATGATAGATTGCCGGAGTCGAAGACCGCGTAGTTGATGATCGAGTAGATTGCCGTCGGAATCGCGATGATACCGAAGATGCTGTACATGATGAGCGAAACGAACAAATACGATTTCTTGAATCCGGAAAGCTTCTCCTCATCCTTGGTCTCGACGAACTTGATTGAGAGCCGGTGGATCAAGAAGAGAATGAACATCGACAAAGAAAGCGTCGCGCCGTTCACCAAATCCTTCGTTCGTGCCTTCTGGTCGACATAGTACTTCTTTCCGTCGATCGTAATGACATCGCGGTTATTCAATGGACTGTTCATCTCTGGCGCGTATGGATCTTTCACCGGAGAAGTTACCGGCTCATAATACTGATCTGTCCGGTAGCTGAACTGATATCCCAACGGATACGAAAGCGCAGCGTTAATGAACACAACCAACCCGAACGCCGTTACCACCAATGTCACGAAAGAAATAAAATACAAGTAAAATTTCAGGAACCCCCGAATGTTGAGGCCGGAACCTGTCTGCCCCGGTGCCTTCTTAAATAAATTAATGAGGAAAACGATCCCCAAAACAATCGCAACGACGACCGCTATAAATATTAAAATTACTAATAACCCTTCCATACCAACAGCATACCATATTTAATTTCCATTTTTCATCCTCTTTAAATTAATTAAGGAAGGAGTCTCCCTGAACATATATCTGACTGATGATTTTGTTTGGCGTATCGAAGATAGCCAAACCCGAGTCGTATTGCGTAAGCAATAGACGAGGAAATAAAATCATGGAGGATATATGTTCAGGGAGACTCCTTTTTTAGAATAAACTTAAAGTGTCTTCGTGTTTAACTAGCTCCGTAACGTCGTATGCTTCATATCCCTGGGTTCTTAGATGCTTAACGAAGTAGCCGGTGATGCCGTGTTGGACGAAAATTTTGGATGCTTTAGACCGTTCGATTGCCTGGTGGAGGCCGGGCCAGTCGGCGTGGTCGGAGATGACGATGCCTTTGTCGACGCTTCGCATGCCCCAGCCCCATTCGTTGGCCATCCAGCCTGAGGCGAAGGCGGTCGAGCGTGGATTTATTCGCTGTACGAGGTCGGTTTTGAATAGACCGGGGTTCATGATGATAAGGGCGCCATCCAGTTTGTCGAGGGGAGTTTCCTGCGTGAGTACTTCGACGCCGGGCAATTCCTTGCCGCATTCAGCATAGATTTGATTGATTTTTGCCACTTGCTCGTGAACGAAAATCGGGCCCAATTTCGAGTTGACGTTTTTCAACAAGCGCTGGGACTTGCCCAACGAATACGCGCCGATAAGCGAGACTTTGCCTGCTGCTTGGTTTCCCTTCCACCATGCATCGACATCTTTGAAGACGGTTTCCTGTTTTTCCCAAACGTAATACGGCTTTGCAAAAGTCGATTCAGTTACGAAATAATCGCACTCTACGAATTCGAACGGGTCGGTAATGCCGTCCTCTTCAACTTTATAGTCGCCGGCAATGATTATGCTCGTTTCGCCGTATTCTATTTTTACCTGAGATGCTCCCAGGATATGCCCCGAAGAATGCAGCGTTACCTTCACCTTATTGATAGTAATCGTCTCCTTGAATTCTAGCGGCCGCACGTTTATCCGCATCCCGAAAAACAGCTGCAAAAGCTTGGCGGTATATGCGTGGCAGTAATACTGTTTATGCCCCCGGCGGGCATGGTCGGAGTGACCGTGGGTGATGATGGCGGTATCAACCTTCGACGTGGGATCGATATAGAAATCCCCCTGCGGGCAGTAAAGCCCGTATCTCGTAAACCTGATGAGATCCCCGGTGAACATAGAACCTATTGTACCAAAGTTAGTACGTTATCTTGTCAGACCAGCTGTTGAGCGTTACCAGTGCGCTAAAACTTTCGGAGTTGCAAACCTGCAGCGTGACATTCGGGTTGTTCTTGTTGTCCGTAAAGACGACCCGCGTACCCGGCGCGTATTCGTAGACGAACGTAAACGGCACATCGTGGTATCCGACCGTGCACGTTTGCTGGGTCTTCCATCGCATGGTCGTATAAAACTTCCCTCCCGGCTGGATTGAATAGGTGCCGAGATTATCCATGCCATTCTTCTCGAGCCGTAATGCGGGAGCTTTCGCCTGATCGTAGACGAACCCGATAAAATCGGAAATATTCATCGAGCAAACCGTCTTTCCCGTATTGGTAATCGTAAACAATCCGGTAAACAAAATTACCGACCCCTGGAAAGCAACATCCCCCTTAAGCGACGAAGGAGAGCAAACATCCTTGGCAAGTTTTCCCGTTGGCTTTGGAGTCACTGAAGGAGCAGGCGTCACGAACAACCCACTTGATGTCGTATCCGCAGTACCCGTCGGCGCAACAAACGTAGAAATCGTAGGAATCGGCGTAGCAGTGATGACAACAATCGAAGGCGTAATCTGCGCCAAGGTATTCTTCTGTATTACAGCTGCATTTTTCTTTGTACGAACATTTATGCCTGCAAGCAACAAAGCCGCAACCATAAAAGCTATAACGATAAAACCTATTACGCGTTTATCGTTCTTGCTCGCCACTATCAAGTCTCCATCAGAATTAGCAGCCATACTTCATTTAATCATAATTTCAATATTAATTCCTCTCAATATCGTCACAATTAATTTCAAGAAACCCTCCGCGCAGGAAATTTCCCGACTCATGATTTTGTTTGGCGTATCGAAGATGGCCAAACCTGAGTCGTATTGCGTTAGCAATAGACGAGGATTAAAAATCATGGAGGGAAATTTCCCGCGCGGAGGGTTTCTTGTAGATTAACTAGTGCGTACTATACAATCGGTAAAATCTTGAAATTATGAAAGACGAGAACGATACGACGATTAATCTTAAAGAAACAGCTAATCCAACGAGTGCTGCGATTCCGGTGCATAAGACTGTGTTGACTCCTCCTGTCGGCGGTAACGATGGTGACCATAATGATGAGCCAAGTGAGAAAGATAAAGGTAATCCAAAAACTAAGGATAAAAGGAACAACTTGTTGATCGCCTCGATGGGAGTTTTTCTTGTTTGCCTTGCGGTTGCGGGAGGGATTTTGGGGTATCAGCGGGTGAAGTCGAAGGAGGCTGAGAAGACGGCGAAGCAATCGAAGAAGGATGATTTGACGGTGAACGACCCTGAATTGATTACCGAGGAGCATTTGGCTGACGATACGGCGACCCCGACGACGAACGATAAGCTCGCAGGCTTGCAAAGCGTTTTGCAGTCGAAATGCAAGAAAATGAAGGGGGATTCGGGCGAGCCTGATGATTTTTCCTATACGATAACCGCGGAGGATTTGCCGGTGAAGGTGCAGAACGTGAAGTTCGTAACGCTTGACTGCAAGCCCTCGAAGGATGGGACGTTCAATAAGGCGTATGTCGAATCGACCGGTACGTACCAGACCGACAGCACGGGGTTTTTGATGCATGTTTTCAATCCAGGTTCCCGGGATGAAGAAAACGATTTCAACTTCGCGATTACGGGGAAGGAAGTTTATGCCAAGGATACGGTACATATCAATATCAACGTCCCTTCGAAATATGCAGACGTGAAGCCGGGAGAATCGGGGGAAGATGTAACCTATGTGGCAACCAAGGAGCTTGATGCGGGCAACGGCGAGAAAGTCACCGCGCGGATAACCATGACCGCTATTCCATTTTCCGATGCGCGCATCCCTGCGCTGTACAAGCAATTCGATAAAGGTAAGGACGCGGACGGCAACAATCTCGTCGATCATGCTGCGGCAGAAAACGAGCTCTTCACGAAATACTTTTCGAGCACGACCAAGTTAGCATCGCCGGAGAAAGAATCGTTCAAAAGGATTTCCGATTTGATGAATTCGATTTCATACAAAAAGTAGAAATATATAAATGATATAATGCGTGTATATGAGCATTGCCTCTCCCGATCAGCTTCAGGCGCTGCAAACAGAATACACGCTCGCTGCGCCGTCTTCCCGAACTACATGCTACGTTGCCGCAGCTGCCTCATGGCTCGTCGTGGCACATTGTTTGCAAGAACGTAACGTTCCGCTCACGGCTTCGAATTCTCCAGAAATTTGGTCGATGGGTATACATGAAGAAGGTCTCGACAGCTCGCATGCGTACTTCGTCGTAGACGGCGTCGTTTACAGCTGCGGGGTAACGACGAACGATTCGCGGTATCCCGAATATGATTACCGCTCGCTCAAATTCAATGGGCGCGAAGTAACGGGCATCCTTTTACGGCAGCTGCTGAATGCCTACCGCTTACGCGGCGACCAGAGAGCGATACTACTCGCATTCGCATACGGAGAAACGATCGATCGGCTCAATGCAATCGGGCTATGCCGGGCAGTTGCCGAACCGGTGCTACATTTGGGCATGGATATTGCGGTGCAAAAAGGTTGGATACGTGACCACATCCTACAAACATTCTAAAGTTTTATCTCGTACTGAACGGCATCGCCCTCAGGATCCTGCTCGCCGCCCATTGCCTCGTAAAAGCTTTGCGCACGGGTATTCACCTTATGCGTCAAAACCCACATCAACGATGCTCCGCGTGATTTTGCATGTTCCTTGAGCGCATCCATCATTGCCCGCCCGACTCCTTTTCTCCAATAGATCACGGCCGTATCGACAGAATAGATGAAAAGCTCCAAATCGTTATCGAACCGATCCAGATAGTGACCCCAAATCGAGCCGGCAACATTGCCGTCGCAGTAACCGGTCACCAATACATTCGTATCGCTATTCGAGAGGAACTTCTTGAACTTTTCCTCCACCCATTCGTCTTGAGGAAATGCCTTCTTATATCCCTCAAACAGTTCGGGTGTAAATTCAGTCGTTATTTCTGCATGTACTTCGCTCATACCGATATGGTAGCAAGTTTTATGGTATTGCTAAAACGATGTCGTCGTAGGATCCGCCGACTTCCCGGGGAACGTATCGTATTGCGGGCCGCTGCCGTCGAATCCGCCGAATGAAGCAACCGTTTGGGTCGGGAACATGGTATTGGGCGGCGTAATAACTTGAACCTGCGGAATCGGCGTAACTGCAGGCTGCGCTTCCGGTGCCGGAGCGGGTGCGTCTTTCTCCTCTTTTTTCTTTTTCTTCCCCGCAAGGATAAGACCCTTGTTGCCCAAAAGCTTCCTGATCGCGTTGATATTGTCGCCGTGCCTGAATGCAAGCCACATGAAGTACACGTTGGAGATCAAAAGCAGCACGATGAGCAGCAACAGGAAGTTATTGACGGTATTCAGTTTCGACCACAACGATGTCTTGACGTTGAACGACTTCTTGTCCGACGCATATGATCGTGCGCCTCGACCATCGACGACCTCTGCCCACAGGTTGTAGTGCCCGTCCTTCAGGTTCTTATTGCCGTCGTACACGAAATCTCCATTGCTATCCGCATTGACGAGGAACCGCTGCGGATTATCACCGTCCCGCTGCAGCCACAAGATGATTTCCGAATACGGATAGGAAGAAATACCTTTCACGAGCGTCAACTCGTTGGTGATCGGATTCACCTCATACTGCTTGATCTCCGGAGCCTTGATCGGGTTGATCGTGTACTTGATATTGTTTTCCTTGTAGTTGCCAACTTTATCGACTGCCCGAACGGTCATCGTATGCTCGCCCGGTCCCGTAAGCGGAGTCGTATAGACATGCGAGCCGTCATCTTCCCATTTATCGACATCTTTTCCGTCGATATTGATCTCGTAGTGATCCATGCCGGAGAATTTATCCGCAGCGGTGAACTGGAACTTAACGCGAGGTTCGGTTTGGTCCTTCACGTCGAGCATCTTAATGTCCATCGGCTCAGGACGTTCCTTATCGACGTTGAACTTGAAATGCGCCGTCGGTCCCCACTGGCTTCCGTTGGTTGCGCGGACATGCAAATACCAAATGCCGTCGCCGATCGCATTGGTCGAGTAGTCTGATTTGGCATTCGTTCCGTTCGTCGGCGAATTGGTATCCGGCGTATGGTCGAACATGACGGAAACGCCCGTAGCACCGGGAGGAAGGTTCCAATTGAACTTCGGATCGTTATTCGCATACCACTTCGATTCGTCGGGGTGGGTGGAGGAGAAAATCTTCTCGATCTTAAGGAACGCATTCACGTTGATATCGTTCGCGTCCTTGGTGTTGTCTTTCGTATTGTCCTTGGTGTTATCCTTCGTATTGTCCTTGGTGTTGTCCTTCGTATTATCCTTAGTGTTATCTTTCGTATTGTCCTTGGTATTGTCTTTCGTGAAGTCCTTCGTAAAATCCTTGGTATTGTCCTTGGTGTTATCTTTCGTGTTGTCTTTCGTATTATCCTTCGTGTTGTCCTTGGTATTTTGGTTTTGGTCGGGAACCGAAGGCTGTACCGTTGGAGGAACCGATGGCTGCGCCGGAGCGATATCGCCGATTTGGTAATTGACGCCCGTTGAAGTTGCGATCGGAACGCCGTTCGTCCACACGCGGCCGCTATGGGAAACTGATGCGACACCGCCGGCAGTAGCCTTGAACGTTACGGAAAAAATCTTACCCGAAGAACCTGAGTAACCTGGCGAAGGAATACCGCCGGCATACGATATCTGTCCTCCAGCATCATCCGGGAACGTTACCCAGTTCTTGACCACGCCGCCGCTCGCTGCGGAAGCGGAAAGGGAAATGAACTGAAGCTTATTAGAATCGTAGTTCAAGTTGCCGTCAACCGTATCGATCGATGAGCCGCCATTCGCATTGATCGCAACCAAAACGACAATATTCTGACCGACCGTGTAGGGAGTCTGCGCCGTATTAGACCCCGGGGAGATGAAAATGAAGCCGTTTCCCGCCATCGCATGCTTCGCGGGGAACACATAGAAACAGGTAACGAAGACGATAAACGCGACGAAACAGTACAACCACCGACTCACGAATGAGCCTTTACGAAGCGTTGTTTTTCGCGACCTCATGGGCAGGATGGACGAACAATTACAGTTCGAGCTACGTACCAGTATAAAGAAAATCAAAGGAAAAGTAAGGCGACTCATAGCATTAATCCAGGTCTTCATGCGAACCTTTTCGTTAATGTATTTTTGTTCCCTCGCTATCTTCGATACGCGAGGGTTTGCCCGATCTTCGATACGGGCAAAAAAAATACAAATCACTCAAAGCTTCGCATAAAGACCCAACGAAAAGATACGCCTTGGGAACTGCCTAACTACGTTACGGCTGTTAAAAAACGAAGGTTCTCGCAATTCCATACAGGCACTCCAAGCTATACCACCTGCACCGTATAATGCTATGAGAACGCGAAAGTGCTGGCGGAACCCAACAGACGCGTAGTCGAATTACGGATGGTCTCAAAGAATCTTGCAGGAGCGAGAACCGTATGTGAACTCACATCGAAGTAAGGAAACCCTCACACAAAATCGACCCTATGTTTTTTATCTGTCGTAACGAAGTTAGGCAGATCCCAAGCCGTATTGCGAAGCAATAGGCGCGGGGAAAAAAACATCAGGTCGTATTTTTTGTGAGGGTTTCCTTACTTCGCCTTGATCTCGATCGGTTCGAGCGTAAGCGGCACATAGGTCGCCTTCCCGTCATTCAGCAAAATCCGCGTCTTCGTCGTAAACTCCAACTTCGTATCCTGCTTCTGCAGCAGCGTCAGCACCACCGTACCAGCCTGTCCTTTCCCGGAGAATCCGGGGTTGGGCAAACCGCCAGCGAGCGAGAGTTCGCCTTTCTTGTTGTCGTATGCGGGCTGCTTGTCGATCCAGATTCGGAAGAATGAGCCGTCTTTCGTGACATCTTCGACCTTTACCACTTTCGGATCGTAGTTGAGGTATACCTCGGCTGCATTTATGGTTTGCCCGTTGGTGTCGATCATGATGGGGACGTTGAGTTTTTCCCCGACACCGATGGAATCCTTCTGCGTGGTGTATACGGATCCCTTCTTGATTTCCACGTCGGACTTGCTGCCTTTCCTCAGAAAAAAGAAGCTACCGATAAGAACGACGATAACCAAGAGCACGATGATGCCGCCTGCAACGGGATTGTCTTTTTTCGACAACTTCTTGAGGTTGTGGGTGGTTGGTCTATTGGATTGTCGTGATGCGTAGTGCATAGCGTTAATTACCCGTCCAGTTGAACATCATTATGGAGAAGTCTGCGAGGTCGACGTTTGCGTCATCGTTGATGTCGGAAGCCCAATTCGGGGGAGGGTTCAGGCCGAAGTTGAACATGAGGATGGAGAAGTCGGCCAGGTTGATTTGCGTATCGATGTTGAGATCGGCCGATTGCTCGACGGTGAAATTAATGATCTTCGAATCGTTCGAGAGCGCACCGCTTCCGCCTTGCACGACCGCCTTGACCGTCCGTGTACCCAAATGGAACACGTAATTGCTAGAAACCTGCCATGTACCGTTATTGGAAATTGTATTATCGCTCGGGAAAGGATTGGCATTATCGAAGAAAACGCGCACGCTTGAGTTCGGCTTGCCCATGCCTCGAACGGTCTGCGTTTCCGGGCGCTTCATTGTAAGTTTTTCTACTTCAAGGGTAGGGGGAAGCGTAAGGACATCGGCCATTGCTGCTTGTCCATTGAGGATCGGAAGCAATCGAGTGATGGTAGGTGTGCTTAACTGTGGATTCGAGGTATCTTGAGCGTAAATTCCGTAGTTGTACGTTCCGGGAGGTATGCCGGTAAATGTCTTGTCGAAGAAGCCGTCATACGATGCATTAGGACAATTTGCTGGCGGTCCCGCTGGGCAAGCGAGCTGTGTTCCTATAACGGCGCCATCGTTCAAAAAGGTAACGGTTGCATTCGGGGCGGTCCAGCCGGTCAGCTGAAGATTACCGGTTTGGACGGGAATTGAAAATGAAATCGTGAGGCCTTGGCCATCTTGTTTCGTAAAGTGCGTCGGAGTGGGGACTGGTGATGATTGTGCAGAAGCCTTATTGATTATGCTGCTTGCGAGAAAAGTGCATAGGCAGAGAACGATTGTTACTAATACCTTGCACTGTCTCATCAAGTAGTTGAGTTTAAAGAATTCGTATATAAATGTGCGATTAACCCTTTGCGATAATCGAGATCGCCTTCATCAAACGCTTCCTCAATAGCACGAGTACCACAAGTACGACGAGGATTATTACTGCTATCGTTGTTGGGAATGCCCAGAAGCTTGTTTCTGCCGAAAGCGTTTGGTTCTTGCTTCCATAGATTGCCGTGAAATTAGCTTTGTAGTAAATTCCCCACAGATTCTTGGTCGGGAAAAGGACGGTAATACGCCTTTCTCCGCCGGGGAAGACGTTACGCGGTGGAACCGTTATTTCTTCGACTTTACGTCCGAACAAGTCGTAGATGGTAAGAGTACCGATCGGCTTGTAGAAAACGTTTCCTTCATTTTTCAACACGAGGTCAAAGGCGACTGGACCTTCATCGAAATAACCTTTCTTGGATTCCTTGCTGAGATCCTCGTTCTTTGCGGTATAGATCTTTGTCTTGCCATCGGCACTGAGGACCGTATCCCAATTGCCAGAAAATGTTTTGGTGTTTAGTGAGGTAACCGTACCTTTTTCATCAATGTTTCCGCTAACGGTCATAAGGACGAGCACGCCTACCTTTTGGAGGATTTGAGCTCCGGTACCGCTATTCGAGCTGATAGATTTGGGGTTGAAGAGAACCGATGCGAAGTGCCCGCCGGGTTGAGCATCCTTGGGAAGCTTGATCGTATAGTTGATTGGCTTTTGCTCTTTCGGCTTGAGGGTTACCGTGCTTGGAGAAACTGAGAACCATTTGGAGAAGGCATTCTCGTCGACATCGTCTCCACCGACGATAACGCTTCCTTCTTGTCCTTCGACTTTGAAGTCCTCTACCGATGACTCGAAGGTAATTTCGACATCCGATGTGTTCGTCAGCTTGATAACGTTCGAGATGGTATCTCCAGGATTACCCGTCAACTCGTAGCTCGGTGGCGAAACGGTAAGCGATGTTTGTACGGGGCTGACGTTGTTGATAGGAGTAGGGACCGCAGTAGGAGTAGGGGTAGCTGCCTTGCCTTTTGCTAAAACGGATCTCGGATTGAAAGCAAAGAGCGACAAAGACACAACGAATAGGAAGAGAACTGTCTTTATCGTGTTTATTTTTTTATGGAAATTCAACATATACGAAAAAAGTATCTAAAAATTTCTCTTCATAATATTAAAAAGCGTAATCGTTGTAAACAATAATCCTTTATATACAGAAATAAAACAGGACCTCTTGCGAGGCCCTGAGATTCAAATTTCTTTGATTAGAAGTTAGCTACCGTAAGGTATACGAGAGTACCTGAGTAGTTACCAGCTGCTTGAGTTGAAGAGAACTTCAATCGGTAAGCAACCTTTGAGGTGATATTACCTGCAGCTGCAGAGTAAACAACCTGTCCAGATTCCTTGCTGTTTGCAGATGAAGCACTGTTTGGAATTTCTGCAAACTTGTCAGCGGAAGCGAACCGACTTGCGCCACCGATTGTTGCGTTTGCGCTCAAGACATTACCAGCGTTAGCATCCTTACCACCATCGGTCGTGAATGCGAATCCAGATTGTGAACCAGATACTGTCCATGAAGTTGGAGCTGTACCCGAGCCACCTGATTGAGTAAAGTCAGCAATCGTATTCGATGTACCAGCAGCTCTCAGGAAAGGTCCTGATGAACGAGTACTTTGAAGTACGGTATTGAATCCACCAGCTGCGTTCGATACGGTCGTTACTGTTTGACCACAGAAGTAGTCAGTAGCAGGAACCATCGCAGAAGGGAATGCAAGAGCAGAAGCAGATGCACCGCAGTTCGAAGTAAGTAAAGCTGCGTCGTCAGCCTTGATTGCTGCACCAGAAGATCGAGTTGCTACAGCTACCGTAAGGATTGGATCGACAGTCGCACTGACCGTTACACCGTTAAGGATGTCGAACGCACCAGTACCAGTATCAACAGTTGTTGAGCAAGTATCTGCAGAATACGTAGTGATTCTTACGTAGTATGAACCATCAGCCGGAGTGGTTTGAGGATTGGTTGGGTTCGTAACGCCAGCGATCGTGATAGTTGCTGCAGCGCCAGCGGTAAGCGCTTGAGCAGTTGCATTTGAAATTCTGAAGTCGCCATCAGTACCAGAAACCTTAGCCCATGTACCACCTGCACCTAAACCAGTTGTACCACTAAGTGTTACACCTGATTGAGTTACCATACCTGCAGGAGCTGTCGAGCCTGTTGGGGTTGTTCTAAATAATAAATCTACACAACCAACATTCGTGGTTGTTTGCGGTGTGAAACCTATCGTATAGGTTACCGCTGTTTGGGCAGGTCTAGAATCGCTGAGAGAGACCGAAACCCCGGAAAGGTTAGCAGCACTCGCAGGACCAGCCAGTCCAAGCAATACAGATCCTACTACAGCACCTGTAGTGAGGAACTTCTTTAGTTTAATTATTGGCTTGTTCATAGCTTTTGTATTTGTATTGTTTAATACGTTCCAAAATAAGTGTTTTATGAAACCTTGTCAAGCGAGTAGAGAAGTGAATAGAAAGGTTTACGTATTAACGAAATCAATAACCTTGTATACCAAAAAAATGATGCAAAATTCACAAAATATTAAAAACATGAGTCGCCGTTTTCGCCTGAGGCTAGTGAAATCGCGACACTACGCAATAAACAAATTAACGAAAATGAATAATCACATGTTGTGGAATAGTTATTGCAAAAGCAAATGCATCGTTTGGAATTTTTTAAATTTTTTCCAATTTATACAACCGTGCGCCGTTCGATTCATATACCATTTGGCCGAGTGTACTGAACTTGCCTTCATGCAAATCAGAATAATTTTGTTCGATGCCTCCGATATACACGTACGTCACGTTATATTTCTTAAGCAACTGTTTCGCTCGCTCTAAATCGGTCGTCGTGTATATCTCTTTCGCCTCATCACCGGCTTGCTTTATTTCTAGTTGGCCGATATCGATTTGCTGGAGCGGTTTCCCGACGAGGTCTTTCCATGACTTGCCTTGAGGGTATCGGAATCGCCACGTCCATTCGTGGTACTCCCAGTTCTCCGGATTACCGTTGCCGGTAAATACTGCGATGCGTCCGTTGAAGAAGTAGCTGCCGCCTGGCGCTTCGAGGATAACGACTCTGTTTGGCTCGTTCTCGTTGAACCACTTGATGACGTTCCAGTCTTGCGGTGCGTCGTACTGTACATACCGCATGCCGTCTAACGTTTGGTCGCGGTTTGATGGATGGTTGAATGTTTTAGGATCGTGGTACTTCTGCTTGTATCCTTGGTACGCGTAGGCGAACGTCACGAATGCGATAAACAAGAAAGGCATCGCCATAAGGGCATACCGGAACAAATACCCGCGGGGTACCTTGAGCTCCGGCAAATGCTTCCATACGTGGTGAAGAAAAATTGGTGTCGCGATAGAAAGCAGGATCCAAGCATGGTAGGAGAACTTGAATACCGTATTACCCCGGAAGAAAGGAGGATTTACGATATGGAACATGTCGGCGAAGCAGAAAATTTCCGTAAACGCGACGAGCGCTATTGAGAGAACGGTAAGCAGAATGGGAAAGTACATCGTCTTGAGGGAAATCCTCCTAAGCAAGAAATACGCCAAAGAAGCGCAGATAAGTATGATGAAGGTTCCCCACACTCCCCAAAAGAATTCCGGTCTCGATGGCCATTGGTACACGTCCCACGTTCCGTGCAAATGCTCGATATAGGTTGGGATAAACAATATACCCTGCACAGGGCTCTTGAAGTGCTTGAAAAACTGCCGGAACAAAATAAACGGGCTTGCCGCGAGGATCGCGGAAAAAAGGATGAGCAGCTTGCGCTCTTTCAATGTCTTCCAGACAACATCGAAATTTGTCTTGAGCGACTGGTCATCACTTACCGCAACTCGGTGATACGAGTGGTAGAGGTTGCGGAAAAATATACCGGCATACACGAGCCCGAGCGTAATAAACTCCCAAACGTTGATGAACGTGGTGGACGCGAGCACGAACAGGAATACCAAATGCAGAAGCGTGTTACGTTCGCGCGTTTTATATATAAGTACGAGCAAGTAGAGCGAGAGAAGGAAGAACGGAATCGCCATCACATGGGGATGCAAGTCGCCGCTTATGAAATTGTACGAGGGGAACTCGGTAATCGTTTGCGAGTTCTCGTAGAATCTCGTGGAATTGGAATAGCTGCAGAGCTGCTGCATATTCCCGTTGCGCATGAACGTCGATAAGTTGCTCGCGATACAGCGTGAGTAGTGGAAGTTTCCCGCAAAGCAGACTAACGCCGGGGCGAGGAGCGAGAGCAGCCTGGATTTGGTGAGGCGGTACACAATGAGAAACGAGTACAGCACGCTCAGCATCACGATGAGACCAAGCGATATATTGTATCCGTATTGGTAGGGCGTACCGGAAAGTCTGCAGAGAAGCGCATACAAGAAGTACCCGTAATAGTAGTAGTTCACGCTCTTGACCGACCAGAACGCATCGAAGAACGGAAAGTAATCGGTACGGCCGGCGCTCGCAAGCAGGCTCATATCCATGAACTTCTCGGACCACTCGATGTCCGAAGAGAACGAACGCACATATAAATAGAGGAGGAATACGGCAATAGAAACCCCCTCTACGATCAAGACGTACTTCAAGAACTCCCGGGAGAATAGATATTCTCTCCGTTCTTTATGATCGTCGCCTCTCGTGTAGCGGCATAGACTATATAACGCAACCGCCAAAGCGAGAAAGAAAAACAACAGTAACACTAGCTGGTTATTGAACCGGAACCAGTGATGCGATGGTAACCACCACATCGGGTACGCGAACAAGAGAAGTCCGATCGGTTTGGCAATCGCGTAACCGTAATGGTACTTGCGGGAGATGAAGTGGATAGTGAGCGCAAGGCCAATGATGCCGAACAGGAAAAACACGAAATAATATGCAAGCGCATAACCGAGACCGTCCATAGTAATTTTCTAGGTACTCGAGTGTACAGATTTCTAATGCTGATGACTACTCACGGTAAAAATAAATTGTTACAGTGGGTGAAAGATTTATAAGCTATGCTCGACCGACTCTTCGACCAAGTAAACGCGTGGCTCGAGAAGCCAAATAATGTAAAGCGGGCACTCGCGCTTATTGTGGTATTCGGTGGGATCTTGAGATTCTATAACCCAAACTGGGATGGTGGGTACCAAGGCCATCCCGATGAGATAAACATCGCGAAAGCGGCAGTGAAGGTACACTTCTTTTCCCATATGGATCCCGAATTCTATTCCTACGGTGGATTCATCATATATTCCATGCGCGCAGTCGCTGTACTTTTGCACCACTTGACTGGCCATGAGACTTGGGTGAATGATCCATGGAGCATGAGCGTTGCGGGGCGTCTTGTCGTCGCAGCATGCTCAACAATTACGATCTATTTTTTCTATAAGCTTTTTGAGGAATTGATCAACAAGAAATGGGGGCTCTATGCAGCCTTACTTTGCGCAACGACGGTAGGTTTTATCCAATACTCCCACTACGCAGTGAGCGATGCCCCGCTGTTTATGTGGCTTACCATCCTCTGCTACCTCTCCATACGAACAAGTAAAAATGATCAATGGTTCAATTGGATGCTACTCGGAGCAGCGTCCGGGATGGCGATCGGAACGAAGACTACTGCCTTCGCTTTTCTCATAATACCGTCGCTAACCTGGCTAATCCTTTTTCTGAAGACGAAAGACAAGAAGCTTTACAGGTATGGTGCAGTGTGTGCAATCGCTACAATTTTGGCATTTCTCATCATATCCCCGTATACCATCATGAACTATGAAGGTTATAAAGCTGCGATGGATCTTGAGCAGGGAATCGCGACCGGCAGGTACCCGAAACCGTTTACGCTACAATTCCAAGGTTCGCCCCCGTATGTGCTGCCGTTCATAAATTTATTCTGGCATATGGGAGTTCTCATGCCTCTACTGGGATTCGTGGGAGCGGGGTATCTGCTGTGGAGTATGTACGCGAAGAAGAGGTGGCTGGAATTGCTTCCGATTGTCATAACCGGGGCATTCGTATTTCTATATATTGGACAATGGTATGCGAAATATATTCGCTACATGGTACCGGTCGAAGTCGTACTCTTGATTACCGGAGTGGTTTTCTTATACAGCCTTCGAACATACGTTTCGCAAAGCTCGCTCTACAAATGGTGCATCGGTATAGTAGCGCTCAGTTCGATGCTTTGGACGATACTGTATATGCCAGTATGGATACGGACCAATACGAAGGTTGTAGCATCCGATTGGCTCTATACCCAGATGCCGAATGGAGGGAACGTAGTTGCCGAAGCGTGGGATTATGTGCTGCCGCTCAATTACCGACCGCAAAAGCCGGTGAAGATACGATCGTATCCGATAGATGCTTTCGAGAAAGATACCGACGAAAAGCTCTTCTGGACCTGCAAGATCTTGGCGATGGGGGACTACTATGCGATCTCAAGCCGTCGGGTATATGTCACGATCTTGCATCATCGCGATCAGTATCCGTTGATGGGAAAGATGTACGATCGATTGTTCGATGGGGCGATAGGGTACCGCGAGGTTAAACGATTCACCTCATATCCGGGCTTTGGTCCGTTTGTCCTCAATGATGACGCTTCTGAGGAAACCTTCCAGGTTTACGAGCATCCGGTCGTGAGGATTTTCAAGAACGAAAAGAAGTTAACCGAAGACGAAATATGCAAGATAATCAGAGGCTGAAAAATCGCGACATTTCTATCGACGCGCTTCGAGGAATCGCGATGTTTCTTATGGTTGCGGCGCATTCCGCAGTTTTCATTGGAGGCGAAAAGAGCAAGGAATGGAATGTCCTGCTCTTTTGGGGAAATACCGTTTGCTTTACGATGTTTCTGTTCGTATTCGGAGTATCGTTGTATTACGGAACGCTTTCCAAGGAAACGGTCGACCCGTGGAAACGAAGGAGGCAGCTATTGGAAATCCTGATAGCGTATTATCTTACTGCATTCTTCGGTCTCCTGACTCCGCTCAAGGAGTTCTTCGATTGGAATCTCATTCGGGATACGATCCTCTTTGTGCATGTTCCAGGTTATACAGAATTCATCCTCTCGTTTCTTGCATACTCCGCGCTTGCATCGTTTATGCCCGGATACTTCAAACGTTTTGCAGAAAAGAAGCAGCTTCTGTACGGCATGTTCATCACGTACTGCCTGGGTCTCGCCGGGCAGATCATGATGTTCCAAATGCACTTCAAGGGGGCACCCGAGATGATCGCAGCATTATTTTTCGGCGGAATTGAAATACTTCGATTTTCGCTATTCCATTATTTTCCGGTCTTCCTGCTCGGCATTTACTACGGGAAAAAACTGAAAGAAACGGAAGACATGGTAATGACACAAAGATCGCTTAGGAAAGCGTTCTTGATAACCACGATTTTCAGCATCCTGCTCTTCATTACCGGGCTAGCCGCCCAGATACCGTTCCTAACCGAGTTCAAACGTTGGCCGCCATCAGTCTTATTCCTATCTACCGGCATGTCCTTTACCTTTCTCATGTTTTGGATCTTGCGAACGGAGCGATTCCGGTTTTTCGCGAAATTCTTCCGGCATCTCGGTCTTAATCCGCTTCCGGTTCTGGTTTTCCATATTGCAGCTTCGAGAGTACTTGAGTATTTCAAAGTCCCAACATCGGGAAACATCCTCTACGTAACCGCAGGCTTCATATTCCTCCTCTGGGGTTGGTTCGCTGTAAAATATCTCATAGATTTATTACGCAAACCATTCGCAAAAAGAGTAAAAAATCTCAACCAGCTAACCAGCTAACCAGCTAACTAACCTACCAACATTTGAAAATTCCCCATTCACCATTGAAAAGTATGGCTCAACTGAGCCATACTTTCTCAAACCGCGTTATCGCATACAACTTCCACCTGAACTCGATATCCTCGCTCTCGAACAGCTCGCGTAGTTTCTTCGGATCGAATAGGCGATTGACGAGCGGGCTTGCGGCTATGTCCTTGTATTGTATGAGTTTGTTCTTTGCCTTGTCGTAGGCTGATGGAGCCCATGGGAATCCTTGCTTTTTTCTCTTGGTGATTGATGCGGGCAGTACTTTTTTCGCCGCTTTTCTCAAAATGTATTTTTCGCGCTTGTCGAATGTCTTGAGCCTCGTCGAGATCGTCATTGAAAGATCGAGAATTCTGGGATCAACGTACGGCAGGCGTACCTCGACGCTATTTGCCATGGAGAAGCGGTCTTCTTGGTAAAAGAACTGCTGCATCTTGGTGAGGAGCGCGAAGCTTACGAGCGCTTGTCGGGCATCGTCTCCCCGGTACGGGGTGTAATACAAATCAAGCGATTCCTTGATTAGCTCTTTTGACTTTTCCTGCATATGCGGGCGCAGGTATTCGATTCCGGGCGAGCTTTCGTACCAGTAGTACGCCATCTTTTCTGGCGTCAGCCATGTTCTCGGCAGTTGGTAGTGGTCTTCGACCATAAAGTACCCGAGCCATTGCTCATCAGATCCTTGCCCGTTGATAACCGCCTTCAAGCCTTTTTTGCGTGCGGCACCGTATACGCGCATCATCGCAGGATAGATAGTCGACCAGTCCGGCTCTTCGAGGGCATAGGTCGTTTGGTCGACGATTTCTTCGGTAAGATATTCCGGCTCCAATAGAACTTCGTTGACGCGCAAGTATTCGTGGGCTGCTTCAAGGCGTTTTGCGTTTTCCAAATCCCTGTTCGACTTGGTGGAGTAGGAAACCGTAAAACTCTCCAGCTTGTTGTGCCAATACTCATGATGATAGGGGACGGCTAATGAGGTAATGAAGCTGCTGTCGAGACCTCCGGAAAGAATTGCGCCGACCGGCGCATCGGCCATCATCCGTATGCGTACGGAATCATTGAGCAGATCGAGAACTTGTTTGGTGACATCAGGCACTTCGCGCTCTCGTATGATTTTAACGCGCTGGACGGCGATATCGTGATATTTGGTAGTCGTCGCTTTCAACTTCTTCTCGCCGAGCTTGACGCGTACGTAACATCCCGGCTGCAGATGCAGTATTCCTTCGAAATACGTTTCTTCGCTGTAGCCGTAGACGCCTAGGGCAAACTCCATCAAAAAGCGGTTTATGTTAGGGAACCGTCGCACCTCCGGGTAGGCGAAAATCGACTTCAGCTCGGATGCGAATATCATGGTCCCGTCGGGTGTCGTCGTATATTCAATCTGCTTCTCTCCTTGAGGGTCGCGCGCAATGATAACGGCATTGGTCGAAGCGTCAAACCATGCGAATGCAAAACACCCGTTCAGTTCCGGAAGCGTTTTATCGATTCCCCACTGCATCAGCGCTGCGAGCAGAGTTTCCGTGTCGGACGTCGTGGTAAACGATACGCCTTCTGCAGAAAGCTTTTCCCGCACATCAAGATGGTTGTAGATCTCCCCGTTATAGACGATCGCATGATCACCGATACGGAAGGGCTGGTTGGAACGCTTATCCAAATCGACGAGGCTCAATCGCGTTGCGCCGAATGCGAAGTGTGCAGAGCCCGGAACATACACTCCCGAGGCATCAGGACCGCGATGCTCGATGACGTCGACCATGTCGCGCATGATCGATTCAAGTTCTCGCTTGTCTTTTGGATGTTGGGGAATGCAGCAAACAATTCCGCACATTAGAGGTGGACCTTTCTGTTCATGTTTTTTCGGTAGATGTAAATGTATAAGAGGTAGAACTGCAGGATGATAAGGAGCGATATCGACATTTTGGCAATGCCGACAATATCTCCCTGATACAGTGCCATGCCGAGCTGTCGTACGATAAGTCCGGCGAAAATCAAGTCTCTTCTCACTTCGACAAGAATGAAATAGAGAAGCGACAAGATGAGTCCGATTACCACGAAGTACATAAACTTCTTGAGCTTGGATTTTTCTTCCTTTGAGAACTGCGTAAAGTCGTCCGCCTCGCGCGTAATTTGCTTACGGTTAAAGAGCGTATTCGCCGTATTCTTGATCCACGTCGGAATGCCGGGTTTGTTGATCTTGCTCAAGAGCAGCTTCTTGGTATCGACGCTCAAATTGTACATATGCCAATATTCCGAGAGTACGTTGTATAAATCATTCTCGAGATAGAAATTAAGCTGCCAGGAGATCGAGCTTGCGCAATACAGCAAGGCCACATATTCGAGCCTGGTGATGATGCTCGCGGGATCGGCGCTGCCGAACGCAAGATGCATGATGATAGTCGACATGATTAAGAACTCGACGCCCATGCCGGCAATATAGATGAGAATGCGTTTGCCTTTTGGGAGCAAAGAGATATTGAAACTTTCGGTGAGGAAGACGACGTACACGTACCTAGTGCTGATGCTGAGCTTGCTGACACCGCCAACCAAATACGTCACCAAAAAGTGTCCCGCTTCGTGGAAGCCTGCGAGCGCCAATCCCAACAGCATATTGACGACAATCGTCGTAAACAAATCAGACCCCCAATTGTAATCCGCAACGTTCGGCAAAATATCCTTATGCGTAATTGCAATCGCCATGCCGAAAATGATGTAGACGAGATAGAGTACAAGGGCCGGAAACGAAATGAGGAATCGCAACGACTTAAACGAACCTTCGGGGAACCATGGCTTAATAAGCTCTTCGGTGTCGGGTATCTTTTGCTCGCCGATTTTTCGGATAAACGATGAATTCTGCAAAAAGGAAATAAGCTCGTTCGACCGTGCCTCATCCAAGTCCGCATCCCGGAACGCCTGCCGAACTGATGCGCCGTTATACAATGCATGGAAGGCATCGAACTGCGCCTCGTCGATGATGACCGTCGTATCGGTTGCCGGCCGCGTGATGATGAAGTTGCCTTTCTCGTCGGGGCTTTCTCTCCATTTGAGTTTGTGGAATTCGATGCGGTCGGATGTCTTCATGACGCTTATTTCATAATTGAGAATTGCCCTTTGAAAGTCAATAAAAAACTGCCCCTTCCGGGGCAGCGGTTTTAGAATTCGATTCCGTTACCGGATGATTGCTGATTTTCTCTTAGCTACCTTCTTCTTAACGGTCTTCTTTGCCGGTTTCTTAGCCGCCTTCTTTACAGGCTTCTTAGCAACCTTTTTCTTTGCAACTTTCTTTACTGCCATTGTTTATATGTTATGTAACACTTCCAGAGTAGTAGACTGCGTAAAAAATTTCAACAAAAAAAGACCGCCTTGTGGGCGGTTTGCCTTAACTAAAAAAGACTTTAAGCTGCTCGAGATGATTTTCTCTTTGCAACCTTCTTCTTAGTTGCTGGCTTCTTTGCGGTCTTCTTAGCTACCTTCTTTGCCGGTTTCTTAGCGACCTTTTTCTTAGCTGCTGCTTTTTTAACTGCCATAATACTGTGTTACTAAAGTAACAATCCAGATTACAAAAGTGTATGAAATATAGCAACAAAAATATCCGCCGTTGACGGCGGATACATTGCGAATAAAACGCGACTTAAACGGGTTTAACCGTTGATCTTCGCTTTGCGACCTTCTTCTTAACGGTCTTCTTCGCTGGTTTCTTAGCCGCCTTCTTTACAGGCTTCTTAGCAACCTTCTTCTTTGCTGCTTTCTTTACTGCCATTTTGGTTTGTTTTAATTGATAACTATCTGTTCACTAAACAACTATGACGAAAATATTACACTGCAGCTGAAGATCTTCTCTTAGCTACCTTCTTCTTAGCGGTCTTCTTTGCTGGTTTCTTAGTCGCCTTCTTTGCAGGCTTCTTCGCAACCTTTTTCTTTGCTACTTTTTTTGTTGCCATTTTCTTTTTTGTTTGGATAACAATTCAGATTATTAAACCCGCGGAATTTGTCAACAGTTTGTGCACAGATTATTTCGAATGGAGAAGCTTCTTGATGTACTTCGTTGCGTCTTCCGCAGACTCCAACGCGCCTTCCATATATCCCTGCGTTTGTCCGAGATGCTCGCCTGCGAATAAAACATTCAAATGCGGATCTTGTAGAAGCGGGCGTACGTACTCCCACTGGAAGGGACCGTAACAAGCATACGCACCGAGGGAGTATTTGTCCTTCATCCAGTAATGGGAAACCGTCTTGATAACGCGATATTTCTTGGGGTGCAAAATCGGCTTTATTACATTGATGATATTCCTCGTTTTCCTGCGATTCCCGAAGCGAGAAAACCTGCGTGCCTTGTCGCTTACCGCGTAGGAGGTAAGCACTCCAGTCTGGCCGAGTTGCGATTTGGTTGCGTGATAAATTAGGTGGGGAAGCTTGTTGGTATATACCTCGAACGATTCTTCTTTCCAAATGCGTGAGGAAAATAAGACCGAAGTTTTAAGGATAGCCGAGTACCTCAGCGAGTCAGCGGCTTTCTTTTTCTCCTGCTTGAGTTTAGGGAGCCACTGGATCTTGTTGATGAGCGGCGCGGGAAGGGTGCATATCGCGTGCGTGCCTTCGAATGTTTCGCCTTTCGATGTCGTTACCGTGACGGTGGGATTGCCTTCCGCCGAATAGCGCTGATCGACGGTCTTCACGACGCTTCCAAGATGGAGATTTTCTTCGCCGACGACCGCGAGTATTTTTTCCAAGATAGAAATATTTCCGCCCCGAACCTTGTACTCATTGTTGGTTGTCGATCCGGGATCGATATAATCACATAACGCCCGGTACGCAGAAACGCGGGACGCCTTATCGCCGAACTCGATGCTTTCGATAATGTCCAATATCTTCCTGCTCTTTTTAGAAATCTTGTGCTCGCGCAAATACTTTTCGAACGATTCCTTGTCGAGCTCCTTTCGGGTATCCGGCGTTAGCGAAGCGAGTGTTGCGCATACATGATGCAGCAACCGTTTTTCTTTTTCCGTAATAAAATTCGAACCTGGCTTCAGATACTGCCCGTCAACAAGGACTGACCCTTTTTGCATCGAATTATCGATGAGATCCAATCCCAAGTCTTTACACAGCTGGATCATTTTCCAATGCTGCTTTCCGATCCATTCAGCGCCCAGCTCGATAGCGAGGTTTTCAGCCTCGTTGATTCGTTCGGTGAGGATTCTTCCGCCAATCCGATTTCTTGCCTCGAGGATCGTGAATTTGATTCCGGCCTTCTTAAGCAAATACGCGCTGTACATTCCGCTGATGCCAGCGCCAATGATAATCACGTGGGCAGTTTTCCGTGTCACCGTCATTCCATCCAGTATGCCATTTATTGCGATTCGCCGCCAGACGATTGGCTGCTTCCGTTATGGAGAAATGCGATAAGGCTTATGTTCGCAAGCGCAGTCGATTGCTTGAGGTAATTTGCCACATCATCAGCTGAGGAGAGTGTGGTGAACTCAAGCATGTTCCCATGGAATATACCGCCTGTTTGTCCACCGTACAGGACCGAACCGAGAATCGGCACGCCGCCGATTTCCCTGCGGTAGACCCCGAACTTGATCTGCTTATCGACATCCTCGAATTCGATATCTGGTTCTACCGCGATTTCCCTTCCGAATACCTCGATCAATAGCTGGCGGACTCGTTGATCCGCGCGGTATAAGCTGCTACGCGAATACACCTCGCCTTCGGTTACTGCATAGTAGCTTTCTTCGCGATGGCAATACCCGAGCGCCATGAAAGGAGTTCGAGGAGAAGAATTCAGGCCCAATCGCAGCTTGCCTCTGCCATCGAATTGGAAACCGTACAGCATCGCTTCGACAGTTCCCCGTGTCTTCATCGCATGTTCTGCTTGATAGAAGCGCCGTTTTAGGGACATGCATGCGACGACTCCGAACTCGTTATGGTTCCAAACGACCTCCCACCGTTTGTCGGTATGGAGACGTTGCTCGACAACTGCGACTTGCCCGCATTCCTGGATGGTGATATCTCGATCTTTAAGCGTATACCGATCGACGACCGTTATTCCGTGTGACATGCCCCCAGTATAGAACTTCTACTCGCGAGGGGCATTGGCCCGCAGTTCCGCATCCGGAGCCGGAGTGTTGTAAATGATTGCGAATACGTACGCCCTCGGATCTTGTCCGCTTCTCATATACCAGAGCACTTGTTCCTGATCGATCGGAAGTGCCGATCCCGAAAAATGCACGACTTCCGGTGTTTCGCCGACCTGAACGATTGTCGCCGAAGTGTTCGTGTGGATATGCCACTGCATCCGCGCTCCCAATAGTTCGCCTTCGAGACTGACCGAGAGCTGGGGGGCGGCGACATCGCCGAACTGCCGTTGCAAGGACCTCCTCGCGCTGAGTTGCACATCGCGCAGCCGCTCTGGCGTAAGATCGGTGCTTTCGATCGTCACCGAAGAGATCGCGTTCGGTCCGTGTTCGTTTTGAGTTTGCGAGAATGCCCAAAGCATAAAGGGAGACGTGATCCTCGGCTGGTTTGGCATATGCATGCTGCGCACGCCGACCTGGCTCGTAAGAGCATTCGCTGCGTTCGCAACGAGCCCCGAGATTCTATCGTCGTTTGCGCCTGGCATCCACGAGGCTATGCCGGTCTGCATGCGCTGGACCGCGACGGCGACTCCATGGGCGTTTGTCGCGTGCCTGACAAGATAGTTCCCGAAGGGTTGGTTCGGCATGTGGTGGATGCATGTGTAATCTGCGTATCGCTGTATCACAATCTTAGTACCATCGTCCGTGGTAGGACGGATCACGATCGGATACTGCGCTTCAGGTGATGAGAACATATTCATGTCCCTAGTATTGCAAAATGGGATACGCTATTCGTTTGCCATCGCGATGCACATGAACGATGTATCGCGAAAGTCGCTGTCGAAGAAGTATTCCATGACGCGGCCGGGTGTAATCGGATCTTTATCGCAAGCAAGCGTAAGCGAGTCGACGGTGAGTCCCACGAAGAAAGCTTGGGCTTGCCCAGGTGCTTGCCGACATAGCCGCACGATAGCGTTTCCTTCGCGTTCTTCCTGAAGCAATTGGAGATCGGTTGATCCGCCAAGGTTATTGACCATCTCCATACGTTGGGAAAATGTGTAGGAGTCCATTGCATCTTCGTCGTAGAGTTCTCCTCGAGCCGCAGTCATGACCAATCGCGAAGATGGCGTATATACCGCTGACCATAGCCGGTAGGGAGTTGTAGACCAAGGTCTCATGATGGAATGGCGGGGGCAAACACCTACGAATATACCATCGGCTCCGAGCAAATAACCGATAGCGTAGTTGTCCACCCGTACGGGACGGTTGATAACGACAGTATAGCCAGCTTCGCGATAGGCAACTATCTTGCTCGCTGCATTCGCGGTTCGTGAAGATATCATATGCGGATTATACAAATTTGGCTCGGGCAGTCTAACTATTGTGTATTCGTTGTGTCTTTATCGTCCTGCTCGACTTCTTCAGCTATTTCATCGAGCGGGCGGTCGCGAAGATCTTCGGCCACTTCGGGGTTCACCTCGATTGCCTCGGAGACGGGATGTTCTTCAAACGCGAGTGCATGCTGCTTTCTGAATCGTTTGTAATACCAGTAAAGGCCGCCTCCCACCACAAATATGACGACAAGGGAAAGTAGCACGACAGCGGAGAGCAACGGGTTTCCGCCGTCTTTCAACGTCAGGGTCGCGGGAGTTGCCGTTACGCGCGACTCGACCGCTTCATACGTTGAAAATCCGGTAACGCTGAATTTCAAGACGCCGGTTTCTTTCATGTAGGAAATATCGGTAACGTAATTCGACGAATCGCCGCCGTCGCGGAGGATTGTGGGCGTTTGTGCGAATTGCAAACCGCTCATCGTAATTTTTGCCTTCTTGTTGAGACCCGGCATTGCATCGGAATCGATTTTGACTTTGCCGACTGCGGTCATCTCGACGTATTGGTCCAACGAGGCAAGCTTCGAAGTATCGCTCACGTCGACTGGTTCAACGAATTCAATCGTATTCTTCACGGGGTAATCGAGAACGAAATTGCTCAAGTTTTTCAAATCGGTGAGCGACTTGAGCTTCGAAAGATCGGTCGTACGCGATCCTGCCTTCGTGAAAATATCGGGAAGCTTCGTCATAATAACGGAACTTGCCGGAGTCGGGCTGGGCGTAATTGATGCCGATGCAGTCGGGGTGGGAGTGACCGCTTGCGTTACGGGTGGCGCCGATGTGCCGATATAAATAGACCAATCTCCCGTGTCGCGGTAAAGCGGAGTGGCGTTTGAGGCTTTCGTTGAATCGCCGATTCTCGTTTCGGGGTTCAGAGCATATTGTCCCAATGGCGCATTAGCCTTGATCGTGTGCTGTTCCGTCTTGGTAAATGTTCCGCCAGCCGGCAAATTGATATTGAATACCTGCCATGCGAGGCCGTCGCACCCTCCATTTGCTCCTTCATTATAGGTGACGCAGGTTGTGTAGTTTTTGTAATTCTGGATATCTCCCGGCAAGATATACCCTTCCGAAATGTAATTGAGATTCGGGTATGAAGTCGCGCTAACATTTTGGATTGTCAAAGTGACGCTAAACGTCGACCCCGGCGCTGCATATGCTTTCGATACCGAGTACGACACCTTGATCCCGTTCTGGGTTCCCGCATGAACCTTGCTTGAGAGCGCCATCGGGCTTATAACAATAAGAGTAAGCGCCAGAGCAAACATCCTTAAAAACTGCTTTACCGTATCCATTTCTGTTCCTTTACCACATACTACAGAGTTGGAATAGCGTTGCAATAGTGTTACCCGCGGTTTTTCAAGCTTTCGAGCGTGACAGCCTCGATACCGAGGTATGCATCGACTTGATCGTCGAAGACGCGGATGACCCCGTAATCGATGGGTATTTCGTTTTTGCCGCCGTCGGGCAAAATCACCGTGATCTTGTCGCGGATGATTGAAATGAAATTCGCATGGCCGGGATACACGTCGAAGTTTCCGAAATTATTCATCGTTGTGATGTATTTAGCTGGCCCTTGGTATACGATCGCATCGGCATTCTTGACGAGCACGTTGATTTCCTTGGCCAATTTCTTCTTGACCTTTTGAGGCTTCGCTTTTTTCTCTTTGTCTTTGGCCATCGCGCGGGGAATTATTTCTTATCGCCGGAATCTTTATTTTCTTTATCTTTTTCCTTCGCTGCTTTTTCTTCGGCTTTCTTTTTTTTCTCTTCCTCTTTCTGCCGCTTCTTCTCTTCTTTTTCCTTTTCCTTCTCGGCCTTCAGC
>CAZVIJ010000017.1:0-30970 GCA_964626735.1 uncultured Candidatus Saccharibacteria bacterium | reverse complement strand
GAGTTGACTCTGTCTATGTTCCAATTCTCGTCGACTTTACGCGGGTACAAGAGGGCTTTCGTATTTCCGACTTTTCCCGATACGAACGATTCCCTGCTTGTTTGGTACGAGTCATTCAAGATAACGACCGCGACAAAAATCGTTACCATGCCGAGCATTGTCAACGATAGAAGCATGAACAGCCTCAGGTGTTTGGCGAAAGACTGTATGGCAAACCGCACCAGATACAGTTTTTTCAAAAGCGACAGCGCCAAGAGAACGACGATTACCAGGAATCCGAGAACGAAGTATGATGCGAAGTCGATTGTCATCGTTTGATTATAAAGCATCACACGCTAAAAAGGGGTAACTGGAGGATTGAAGCCGATCTTTAGCAGAGGAAGCAGCACTTTGCCAACTTTTTATCGAATGTATATAATCGAGACATGCAAAAGAAAAAAAAGGTTAACCCTCTCGACATCTATTCTGCGCTTGTCCCAACGGTTATCGAAAACACCAACCGCGGCGAGCGGGCATACGACATATACTCCCGGCTACTGAAAGACAGGATCATCGTTCTGCATGACGTTATTGGCGACGGTCTAGCGGGACTTATTATCGCACAGCTGCTTTTCCTTGAAAAAGAAGATCCTAAGAAGGACATATACATCTACTTGAATTCTCCCGGCGGTTCGATTACCGAAGGAATGGCAATCTTCGATGTCATGAACAGCATTTCCTGCGATATCGTAACAATCGGCATGGGAATTTGCGCTTCGTTCGGAGCATTCCTGCTCGCTGGCGGCACCAAGGGCAAGCGATACCTTATGCCGAACGCTGAGGTTATGATGCACCAACCGCATAATTACGGCGGGGGCATTCAGGGCCAAACGACCGATATCCTTATCTCAGCCGAGCAGTTCAGGAAGTCGAAGGAGCAGTCGATCAAATACTTCGCATTATTCTCCGGACAAACTGAGGAGAAAGTGGCTGCCGATATGGAACGCGATTTCTGGATGAACGCTAAGCAAGCGAAGGATTACGGTTTGGTCGATCATATCGTCGATATAACCAAGAAAGAGAATGCCTGGAAAACCATCATGGTGGAATAGCGCTATTTCACAAACTCTCCGTCGACGCCAACCTTATCCATCGCTTCGTCTTCAACGAAAATCGTGGTGCGGCGGAGATGATTTGTTTTTATCGATGTGATAATAAAGTCCCCATCATCGTCTCTCGGCAGGAAATTTTTTATCTGCACGTTGTTCCGTATTTGATGCGGGCTTTCCGGATCGCCGGCAAAATGCTTGGTGAACCTGAACCCGATAAACGGCTTCGGGAATACGGTACGTAGCGCTACAAGGACTGAACGGCGGTCTTCAAACGTCATATACTCCATGGCATTGTCGACTACCAGATAATCTACCCAATCGTTCACGCCACCGGCATTCTTGAACTTCTCACGATAGTAGTTCGGCTGCATGGAGGTGAAGTCTTCCGAGTAAACCGATTTGTAATCCATCTGTTTTTCGATGTTTATCGCCAGTTCAAGGTTTCTCCGATGGAACTCGGAGGCGATGGTCCTTATATTTTCGAGACAGTCGGCTAGTTCGACATTTTCGAGGTACAGGACGTTGGTTTTCTTATCGGAGAAAGCCTCGAGATACTTGAAGGTTTCGTTTATCCTTAACGAATCGAGGTTGCAAAACCTTGTTCCGTCGATTCGGGTCCAGTACTTGTAGTTCGGCTTGGAGTGCACCGAGCGAATAATGGAAGCGCTATTTTCGAACGTATTGAAGCTTTTCAGGTAAAGATTCCTGAAGATGATGCCGTTAAAGAGAACGAGGATAGCGATTTTAAGAAGCAGTTTCACCCTATATTATAGCACTGAGACACTATAACGTCATTTGAAATTTCTGCGCCATGTCTCCGCCCTACGCTCCGCTTGTGCATGGGTCATGGCCGAAAAACTTCGGCGTAGCAAAGCTACTTGAAGTTTCTCCGCCATGTCTCAAAGTCGATGAGGGTTACTTTGCCGTCTACGTTGAAGTCCGAAGTTTTTGTCGGAAGAATTCCGGTGTATTCTTGCCTGAACCGTTCGAAGTCGTTCAGGTTGATCGAACCGTCGCAATTGGCATCTCCCGAAGGCTTGAGCGTGCAGGGTACGGGCGTGTCGGTCATTCGCGGAGCGGTCGTCGGTGTCGGAAGCGGCGTGCTTGTCGGAGCCGGAGCGATAGACATGGCAGGAAGGGCTGTAGCGGCGCTGAATGTACCGCATATATTGCGGGCGTGCATCCATCCGTTGAACGTTGCGCCCTGCTGCATATCGAACGAAAAGCTGTTTCCGGTCACGGTCGTACCGTTCTCAGGAGCATACGCGTATTGCGCGCCGTTCTTGTTCACCCGGATAACGTAATCGCTTACGAGGCCGCCCGGAGCCTTCCACGTTATGGTCGCTCGGGTGCCGCTAACCGTATAGGTAACATCGGTCGGTGGGTTTTGCGGACCGCACGGGATTCCGTACCTGCTTTGCAAACCCGCCCGCACTGCCTTCATATAGAAATCCTCGGGCAAATAGCTTTTGTTGTCGGCGGTATGGTAACGAGATCGTACAGCATCGAGCGATTCGCCAAGCTTGTATCCCGGTGCGCAAAAGTTGAAGACGGGGTTTCCGGGTTTCGGGAAGTTCTTGGCGCGCAGCCAGGTCGTTCCCTCGCCAAGCTCATTCGCATCTTGGATGAAAAGCATGTTTACATCGGTCAGAAGCTTCGCGATATTCGTATTGAACCAAGCAGCAGGATCTGCAGCAGTGCCGCGTACGCGGTAATTGACGACGGGGTCATCGGGGTTGCTTCCGTTGCATCGCCATGGGCGAATAAACTGCTCATTGTTGCCGATCCCTACCTCGCCTATTTTGTAGTTGTTCTTTATATCGACATGGGCACCGCCGATCGGCGAGTTCCAGGAATAAATCGCATCGTAGAGCGTGCCGTCCGTAACTTTCTTGGTCGTCAGGTTCTCGAGAATCATGAAGGGATTGACGCCGAAATCCGCGGTGAACTGCTGCCTAAATCGTTTGAGGAAGGTTGGCATGGTCGACGATTCGTTCGGTTGGCCCCAAATCATGACGACCGGTCGGCCGCCTTGGGAAACAGGCTGGTTGTTGTGGGTAAGCCATTTTTCTTTGGGTACAATCGTAAAATACCCTTTCGTATCGTGGGTATAATGGTAGTCGAAAAGCGTATTGGCGTCCGCGTCGCGGAAAGTATGCGGGAAGTCAAGGAAGTTGCCGTACTTCATAGGGATATTGTATTTTGCCGCGGTAGCCATCGCGAGTTTGACGATATTATGGCTCCATTGATCTTTATACGGTGCGGTCTCCTTCGCGCCCGGGAAGGTATTAAGGAATAACCCGCCGATATTTATCGAAGCCAGATCTTCAAGGTTTTGCTTCCAGAACAGCTCGCTGTTGACGCCGTTCGAGGGGAAATTAGGCGGCATATACACCCAGGCGGGGTCTGGTGCGCCGTACCACATGTAAAACGTTGCGGTGACCAGCGGCTTACCGGCAGTCGCACGGACCGGCTTTGCCAGATAACCGGCGCTCGTCACCAATCCGGCAACCATAAGGGAAGCAAAAAGGAACCTGCGTAGAGCAGATTCCATTACTATTTCTAAAATCCTCGTCATCTTATTGAGTCACTGTTTTTGTCGGTATCGCTGTTGCCGTCGGGGTTGGCGTCGGCGTCAAATCAATATATTCGTTGCTTTTCGGCACGAGCGTCATCCACAACTTGCCCCGGTTGAAAACGAACTCTTCTCCCGTAACCGCGTCGGTGAACTTCGTCCTTGTCGCATAGTTGGGTTTTGACCATTTGACCGGATAGACTTTCCCGTCTTGCATCACGTATCCCGTACCGCTTCCGATAACTTCCTGCACTTGGTGACTCTTATGGTCGCCTTTCGGGTAGCTGGTTATTTTTTGGTACACGATCACATCGCTTTGCACTTGGGTATTTCCGTCTACGACGTACGGCGTATTGTTAACGTTGAACCGCTTATACACCTTTGCCTCCGCGTCGTATTTCCATCGGACCGAGTAATCGGTTCCGCCCAGCGAAGGGAGGAAGTCGATCTTGAAATCGGTCAGCGCCTTGCCGTTCGATTTCGATTCTTCCGTTTTGTCCTTGAACTTCAAAGACTCAACTTTAGTTACATCGTCGTTCCATTTGTTTTTCGACGCAATCTCCCATAGCTTCGCTGTCGAGCTAAAAGCGCAGTGTTCGGTCGCTCTCGTTTTTTCACACGTATGGTCTCGATCAAATGCGCCACCGTAATTCGCGAGATCCTTTATCTTGTATCGGGCGAGCGCGTTAACGGCGCTCACGTCGTCGTCGCCTTCAGCCTGACCGATATGCATGTACACCGATGTTTTGTAATCTCCCGTAAGTTCGACGAAATATTTTCTTGCGCTTCGAAGGCTCTGGAGTTTGGCAACGTCTTTCGACCAAAATATTCCCATGAAACGCGTGATACCGCCCTCCGCTAGCGTCTCGTAAACGACGTCCGCATCGTTGAGGCCCCACTCCGGCCGGGACGCGGTGTTATTTTGTATCATTACAGCGAGAACCGGGCGATCTTTGATCGCGTCGAAGGCTTTCTGCTCAAGCATGATGCCGTTCACCGGGCTTGCGACGAATACCGGCTTCGGAGGTTCGGGCGTTATCGCGGCATCGTTTCCCGATACCGGAACCGTATGGTCTTTAGAATTCGAGGTTACGCTCGAGCCGGTTGCATCTTTCTTCGTACTTTTGACGAAAACGAAACCGATAACTCCGAGAAGAACCAGCAGGACGAAAAGTGCCGCAATGTACAATTGCTTCTTGGAGGACCGTTTTTTCTGGTTCTGGTTAAGACTGATAATAGGCGTATTGCCTTCTTTAAACTCCATGTGCGTGCCAATTAGATATTTCAAGGGTACAGCAATGAAGCCAAAATGTTAAGGTAGTTCGATAGTCTTCGTCACGCCTATCGACTTGACCAGTTCCTCATCGTGCGAAACAAGGATCAGGCATCCGTCGTAATCTTTCAACGCCTTCTCGATTACTTCTTGCGAAGGTATGTCGAGATGATTGGTTGGCTCGTCGAGCAGCAAGATATTGTTGGTCGCGTACAGCAGCTTCGCAAGCTTAAGCTTAAGCTTTTCGCCTTCCGAGAGGCTCTTGATTTTCCGAAGCGGCATATCTCCCTCGAATAGGAAAAAATGGAGGAATGCACGCGCTTCGCCTTCCGGGATATTTTTCGCTACCTGCATGAACTCTCCGAGCGCCGTGTTTTCTGGGTTAAGCGACGTGTTCTCTTGCGTAAGGTAGCCGACTTTAGCTTGAGAAGATAGTTCGACGAGGCCTTCATGCTCGATCTCACCTAGGATCGAGCGCAGCAGCGTAGTTTTACCCGATCCGTTCGGTCCTTTGATATGCACTTTGTCTTTGCCGTTTGCGTAAAAAGAGATATTCTCCAAAACGTTCCGCTCGCCGTAGTTTTTGGAAACATTCTTCACCCGGATTGCAAAATCGCCTTCGATAACCGGCACATGGAAGTCGATTTTCATATTCCATCCGATCTTCGCCTTCGGCTTGTTGATATCGCTCGCCCTTTCGAGCAGCTGCCGCCGAGTCGTCGAAAGCTTTTCTTGCTGCCTTCCGATCTTGAAATTTGCCGACAGCTTGTCATTGTCGCGATATAAAGAAAGTTTCTTCATGACCAGCTTGGTCCGCGCCGATTTGTTTTTCTTCTCGAGGCGGGCAACCCGAAGGTTATGGGATTGTACCCGTTGCGCGCGTTCTTCATGGCGCTTTACCCGCTCATCAAGCTTCGAGGCTGCCTGATTAAGCTGATCGACCTTGCGTTCGTTCTCCCGCATCCGTTGCTCGGCGGCGATCCGCTCTTCAAGCTTTCGCGATTTGTAGTACTCGTAATTGCCCGAGTATTCTTTTATCGTCATATCCTCTATTTCGATGATCTTGCCGACTGCGCGCGTCAAAAGGTTCCTATCGTGGGAGACGATGACTACCAGTCCGCGATACTCCTCAAGGTAGTTGTAGAACCATTCGATGCCTTCGATATCGAGGTGGTTCGTAGGCTCGTCGAGCAGCAAGATATCGTGATCGGTCACCAGCAGCGTTCCAAGCCTCAATCGGGTTTTCTGTCCCCCCGAAAGGCTGCCGATCTTCTGCTCCAAATCGAGCTTCAATTTTCTCGCGGTATCGACAATTCGATCTTCGTACAAATACCCTCCCAAATCGGTATATTCGGATATCACGTCGACGATATTTTCGCGATCGGTGTCTTGCAACTGCTTCCACACATCGTACAGTTGCGGTCTTCGGGACATGAGGTATCCGAAAACGGACTGTTCCTCATCAAGCACGGTGTCGAGCACCTGGGAATGGTATGCGATTTTCGCACTCTTAGGATCAACGACTACTGTTCCCCGCTCTGGCTTTTCTTCTCCTAAGATAATTTTGAGCAAGGTCGTTTTGCCGGTGCCGTTCTTACCGACGACACCAATATGGTGCTTGTCGGTAAGCATGAGGTTTACATGGGAAAACAATATTTTGTCTCCAAATTTTTTGGAGATATTTTCGAGCTTGACGTACACGGTTTATTCTACGGGTTCAACTATTTCGAGCAACTCGCCAAATTCCTTTATGATAAAATTTGCTCCAGCGCGTTGTATTACCTCTTCGCGGTAAAAAATTTCGTTACCTTTGGGATAAAACAGCAAGGTGTCGACACCTGCGTTGACACCAGCGTAGACGTCTTTTTCAGAATCGCCGAGGACCAAGGTTTCTTCACGAACTGCTCCGATCCTCTCGATAGCTTTATTGATGATTTCCGGATCTGGCTTAGAGACTTTAATATCCTCCTCGCCAAGTATGGTATCGAAAAGATCCTTTATCTTGTTTCTCTTAAGCGCCGGGATTACCCAATCTTTACGCGAAGACGTAATCAGGGCTAGCTTTTTGCCCTTGTTATTGAGCTGCTCCAGCACCGATTTAACGTCCTTATGAAGCTCGACGTCGACCAGGTCTTGAATCGACTGGGCGACTACTCTTCCGAGGAACTCCTCATTATTCTGTATGCCGAACGCTCGAGGGCCATCCCATTTGCCCATAACCTTGGTCGTAATCTCTTCGTCGGTGAGGTTGATGCCGTATTCGCCGAATATTAGTTTGTACGAGGAAAGCCATACATTAAGCGTATTCGCTATGCAGCCATCCCAATCGAGGATGATGTATTTGTACGACTTTCTCGTCATTACCTATAATAATACCGTAAAACTCAGGATGTTGCTAATACGGCCTTAATTCTCCGTACGCCTCCACTCGAGCTTTCCTCCTTCATGATCTTAAATCGGCCGAATTCGGCGATTTGCGACGTATTCTCAACATGCGGTCCGCCGCACAGCTCTCGGGATACGTATTTGTCGGTATCCTCTTCAGGCAAATTGGCATCATAAATGCTGTAAACCTTAACTTTCTCAAGTTGAGCGTATTTATCGCCGAAAACACCTTCGGCGCCAATATTTCGAGCCTCTTCGAGCGTCATTTCCATGAAATCTACCGCTAGTTTCCTGTTGATTTGCTCATTTACCCAATCTTCGATTTTCTGAAGATCCTCTTTCGATATCGGCGTCGGGTGCGAGATATCGTAGCGCAGACGCTCAGAAGTAATATTCTGTCCTTTCTGGTGAACGTGATCTCCCAATACTCTACGAGCCCCTGCCAAGAAAAGATGGGCGCAGGTATGATACCTGATCGACTCCTCGGAGTAATCGCCGAGCCCACCGACGAACTTGCGCTCTCCTGCCATTTTCGATTTCTCTTGATGCTCCCTCATGAGCTCATCGAACCGAGCGATATCTACCCGCTTTCCCCGTGCTTCGGCGATTTGCTGCGTTATCTCTAGCGGCAATCCCAAAGCTTCCTTTACCCGAAAGGCTATGTCTCCGGAAATAGTGTCCCCTTGCACTTTATCGAGTTCCTTCATTCCGTTGCGAAGTGCATTCTCGAATTTCTCGATTTCTCGACCGAGAATACCTAAGATATCCTCCTTTTGGGTGATAAGGAACGTATAAAATTCGCCTTTTCCCAGAAGGTCGATAAATTGCCCTGCAAGATCAACGAGTATGTCGGTTCGATCTGAGTGTTTCCTGCTGAATGCAACAGCTCTTCGAATGAGCCTTCGGAGAATATATCCCTGATCCTTCGTTCCCGGCTCGATGCCGTCGCCGATTATCATAACCGAAGCTCGGATATGGTCTAGGACGACTCGTACGGTACGCCTGAACTCTGGATCGTTGTCGTACAGGTCGGTCGTCAAGTTGTACTGGTCGATCAACCAGTTTCGCATCGGCAAGAAAAGATCAGTTTCGAAATTCGAAAGGTGCGGTGCTATGTTGCCATTCTCGTCACGATTCTGGACTACATACAGGAGCCGCTCGAAGCCCCAGCCGACATCGATATTTTTTTGATCAAGGTCGGTGTAGCTTCCATCCTCGTGCTGCTGGTACGACATGAAAACGTTATTGCAGACCTCTACGTAGCGCGAGTCGGCGTCCTCGCCCATTCCGGTGTCGTAATATACCTCGCTGCATGGTCCGCACGGTCCGTTTGTCCTTCCTTTCGGCCAGAAGTTGTCGTTCTCATCGAGCATGATGATCCGGGGAGATTCGCCGCTCGACAAAAACTCATCGCCTATCGTCGGCTCAATACCCGCTTTCGTGAAGATATCTTTCCATATCCCGATAGCCTCTTCGTCTCGAGCGACAAATTCGTTGCCCTTGAATACCGTCGCGTGAAGCCGTTTCGGATCGAACCCCAAAATCGAAGTCATGAATTCGAACGACCACTCGAGCGATTCGCGTTTCCAATAATCGCCGAGACTCCACTCGCCGAGCATCTCGAAAAACGTATGGTGCCGCTTGGTAACCCCGACTTCTTCGATATCTCCCGTCCTAACGGCGCGCTGGTAGTTGACCAAACGGGTTCCCATGATATGCGGTTCGCCCAATAGGTATGGCACCAAAGGCTGCATACCGGAGTTGATGAAGAGGTTTGATGGATCGTTCTCGGCGATAAGCGATGCGTTGGCGATTTTCTTATGTCCTTTCGATTCGAAAAACTCAATAAATTTCTGTTTCAGTTCGTTGCTTGTCATTCGTTGCTTGTAATAGTAATAAAATGTTTATCCGATTCTCAATCGCACTATATCGGCCATTGATTATCGAACGTTTATTTCGGCTCCTTTTGGGAGCCATCGGCGGCAGCGGACTCGCCCAGAGACCAGGTATAGGGGTACAGAAGCTTTTCTCCAGAGTTATGCGAAACTTCAAAGGTGAAGCGAACAATGCAATGGTATGCCCGATCGAGCGGAACGAACTGGTAGCACACCAGCTTTCCGGAATAGTCGTAGAGCGGATCCTCGATAATCTGGTAATGCAGCCCTTCCGACTTGAGGTACCGCTCGAGATTGCTTTCCTTAATTCCCTCAACGTACTTGGTACCGTCCAATTGGATGACGAATGAGTCGACGCCCGTTTCCGGCTTCTCGCCCTTGAAGTTGAGCTGGATGCGCGGTTTGTAGCCTTTATACTCTTCCAGGTTTATCACGATATGGGGACCGTCCGGTAGTTCGTTTACAACCACATCCGGGAAGAATGTTTTGAGCTTACTAGCCACGTCATGCAGGTACATGGGCAAATAATACCAGATTTTCTGGAAAAAACGTGAGCTTTATTGGTTCTATATCCAGTGTTCGTTCATTCCCAGTAAATACCCGATTGCGTGTGAGATGATATGGAGAATTGCGTACAGGAATACGATAGCAATGAAGAATCCCCACGATAGATCGACAAACGGCAGTGAAAAGAAAAATGCCCCGATAATGTAGTCTATTTGGTCGAATGGAAACCACGACTGTCCCGGCTTCACGTCAACCTGGCGCTTGAAAAAACTTTCCACCGAATCGCCGACAAGCGCTCCTAATCCTTGCATTGCGCCAAGGAGAGCGGCCAGCTTTACATTCGAATAGTCGAAAAGAGAAATATCCCGAAAGAATTCGTAGCGATACAGATACGATTGCAACGCGCCGATACATGCTCCAATTACGATACCGAAGAAAAATCCCCTGAACGTCTTGTGGTCGCCGAAAATCCTTTTGCCCCGCAGCTTAGCGCCGAAATCGATGGGAACATTGAGGAATTCGAAAATTTTATACCGGGCGACCGGAATCGGGATCATATTTCCCATGCCGCCGGGCCACATGAAGTAGAGGCAGGTCAGCACGAAGTGGATAAGCATGCACGATACTACACGGAATAATTGGCAAATGTAAGTATCTCAAGCGATCATGTCGACATACTTCTGGAGATACTTGCTCATAGCCTCTTGGATCAGCTCTGGCGCCAGGATGGTGCGCTGAATAAGATTACCGTCTTTATTATGCAGCCATCGGGTATCGATGAATTTCAAATCGGACTTTTCTAGCTGCACGATGATGTTGCCTGTTTTGCCGAACCAGTCGTTTATGCCGCTGAGCATGCCTTCCGGCCTCGAGTCGATGATGCGGCTCTCGTGGAAAACCATATAAAGCGATAAGAGGATGAAAACGATCATTCGCGAGATAAGCTCGGTATTCTCAACTAATTGCGCGTCGGTTATTTTCGACAACGGATCTCCCTCAACGAGATCTTGCACGATGTAATAGGTTTCCCGCCGTTTCGTAAGCTTCTTGAAGAACCGCTTGATTCCCGAGGATGTTGAGAGAATGAGGTACTCTTTTGGCAAGAAGTTGGAATTGAGATATTTATTGTTGCTAACGATATCCCGAATCTTGTGGTAGTTCCTAAACGACTTCACGGAGGCAAGCACAATTTCGGCGAATTCGTCTTCCTCAAGGATCGACTGCTTCAGCGCAGATCGGACGGAACGTTGGGTTTCGATTATCGTGGGGTCGAACCCGACAACGCTATGAGCAGCTTTCTTATGGAAGAAACCGAAATACCGCGAAAGCAGCACGTACTCCGAGAATTGCTCGAGCGCCGCTTCGTGCGTAGGCATTATTTTGACATTAAAAAGGCTGTAGACCCAAGCAACAAGGCTTTTAGGAAGCGGCAGCCATGCGGACTTTAGCACCGGAAGGCTGAGGTCGTATCGTCCTTCTTTTATGATCCAATAGTCGCCGCCTACGTTTACCTTATAAACCTTGTTGAAGATTCCTTGCCCAACGTATTCGATGTTATCGAATGGCAGCGATAAGGGGGACTTGTCGGCGAAATTGAAGTTATCCGGCGAATTTACCGAGTTCTTGCGCAGGTATTTGATAAACTCGAGCCTCGTCATTCATTATTATTGTAACACGATTAGAACATTTAAGTCTAAATTGGTACCATCTCATGTATGGAATCCACTAGCCCCCGCACTTCCGAGGTCATCTATGTCGAGCGGCGGGGAGGTCTTTTCAGGATGTTTTTCTTGTTAGGTACCCTCCTCTGCTTGTTCCTCTGCGTATGCGTTGTCCCCGGCATACTTGCCGTTTCGCTCGCAGGTTCTCTTCTCGCCAGTTCCGACCCGATGAACGCCATATCCGAAAAGGAAGAGCTGATAGCTGGGAATGCCTCATCAAGCACGGAAACGAAACTCGTCGTGATCGATGTAAACGACGTTATCTCCTATGCAGTCCCTGGCACGTTGCAGGAGGGGCTCACATCGCAATCGATTATCGACCAGCTTTCCAAGGCTAAGGCAGATTCTGCTGTCAAGGCGATCGTTTTGAGGTTCAATTCTCCCGGAGGCGACGTAAGCGCCGCAGAACCCGTTTGCCGCAAAATAAAGGAAGTCGACAAAAATATTCCCGTTTACTCATTTATCGATTCTATGGGTGCATCGCTCAGCTATCTTCTTCCCAACTGTACGCGCGCCATCTATTCCCGCCCCAGCGCCATAACCGGAAGCATCGGCGTGATCATCGAGGCAGTCGATTTTTACGGGGTACTCGAGCATTTCGGCGGGAAAGTTACCTTCGTAACGAATACCGCAGGCAAACAAAAGTCGGGGCAGGACATTTACACGCCCGGTTCCGATACATATCTGACTTACCAGAAAATACTCGATGAGGAATACGAGTATTTCGTCAATAAAGTCTACGAAGGACGAACTCCCCATTCGAAATCGATTACCCAAGAGGGGCTGAAGCAAATTGCCGACGGAAGAATCTTTTCAGGCAAACAAGCAAAAGAGCTGGGCCTCGTCGATGAACTTGCCGAATACGAAGATGCGATACAGGCGATCGTTTCGAAAGAGAGCTCGCTCAAAGATAAGCGAGTGCGCGTCGTCGACTACTCGCTCGATCAAAATCCTCTCTCTTCCATTATCCCGAACTTCAAAGCGCCTTCGACAACCGAAGCAATCACCAAGGAGCTGAAGCAATCGGTAAAGGTCAAGATGGAACTCAAGCAAAATCTACTGCAATAAGAACTCAAACTGCCATGCCGATGATACTGAACAAGCCCGAAGTACCGAACAGGAATAAATTGTATTTCTTTCTCGTTACCATATTCATCTGCGGTATTATTACCTACAATCTTTTTGGACTCCAAATCGCTCATGGCAGCAAATACTTCTTCGATTCCAAAAACTCTTTCTCGTCATTCTCCGTCGACCGCGCGTCAAGAGGGCTAATCTACGACAGGAACGGCGTTAAACTCGTAGAAAATACCGGGAAATACAATCTCTTCATCGTACGCGACGAATCAAAGTCCGATAAGTTCATGAAAACGATCGAAAGCTTGAACAAGCTTTTCGGGAAAAATATTTTGGATCTGTACAATACCGAAGAGGCGCGGATCAAGAATTATCCGAATATCCCAGAAATAAAACTGTTCTCGAAGCTCGACTACAATCCGTACATATTCCAGATCGAGGCGAATCCGCAAAACTTTCCCTTCGTTCACGTGGAAAAGACGAATATCCGCAAGTACCTGTATCCCGAGCTGATGTCGCACATCATCGGATACACCGGCGAAATCAATGAAGAAGATTATAAGACCGGCAAATTCAACTATGGCGACGAAATCGGAAAATTCGGCATTGAGAAAGGCTACGATGAGGTGCTTCGCGGACAAAACGGCATCGAACGCATCGACTACTACGGTTCGGATGGCAGACAGGTATCGTCCGCAATACAGCAAAAAACCAACGGCATAGATATCTACCTCACGATCGATATCAGGTACCAGCAAAAGCTGTATGAACTCTCCAAATCGGCGCTGCAGAAACCCGACCTTAAAGGGGTTATTTCTACGGCATCGGTAATAGAGGATGTAAAAACCGGCCAAATTCTTGCGCTCGCGAGCTATCCCACGTTCGACGCCAATCTTTTCGCTTCAGGCATCAAGCAGGACGAATACAATAGATACCTAAACGATCCCGGCAAACCGTTAACCAACAAGGCCATCCAATACGCACAAGCCCCCGGCTCGACGTTCAAGACGGTCACCGATATGGTTTCCCTTCAGAACGGAGCCATCGACAAAAACACAAAATTCGGCACGGGTGGAACGTGGGTATACGGCGGAATAACGTTTCAGGATGCCGGACGGGTTAACTGGGGAGATATCGATGTGGTTCACGGTTTATGCTATTCGAGCAACATTTTCCATATGAAGACTGCTCTCGCCCTCGAGCAGAAATCGGGCGGCAGGGCGGCAGACATGATAGCCCAGAAAGTTACCGAAATGGGGCTGACGAAGCCATCAGACCTGAAAATCGGATCGGAAGCTGTCGGCTACTACCCGACACCGAAAGACAAGGAGGCTGCTGGACAGCCGTGGCTTCCTGGCTATCTACTCAACGCATCGATCGGACAGGGCGAAGTACGCTTGACACCGCTAGAAGTAGCGACCGTCGCCACCACGGTGGCAACAAAAGGGAATGTACGGAAACAGTCGATCATACTTGACCGGAACGATCCCAATAAGGTCGATACCCACTCGCTCGAGATTGCACCCGAGCACTACGATACGATCAATGAAGGAATGCGATGCGCAGCGAAACGAAATAATGGGCTGACGGCCTACGACATAACCAAGTACCCGGAAGTGAGCGAGAAGACCGGTACCGCCGAGACCGGACAAATGCTCAATGGGCAAGAGCTTATTCATGCGTGGGAGATAACTTTCTCGCCAAGCAACAAGCCGGAAATCGCGATGTCGATATTCCTCGAGAATGGTGGATACGGGTATAAGGCCGGATATATCTCGAGAGAGTTCTACAAATACTGGAGCAAGGAGTTAAGGCAATAGGTTAGTAAATGGACATATCAAGCGAAAACTGACAAAATTCTTTGATGAGCGATAGCATTTTCCTTCTCGGAGTATTGATAATAATCATCGTCGCACTTGCCATTAGCGTCGCCATGATTTTACGACGGCTATCCGCATTGCCGAACGGCGATACGCAGTCCGCGGTGCTGCTCCACAACCAGCTGAATGCGCTCGCACAGAGCCTCGACTCCAAGCTCCGAGAGACGAATCAAATTATCCGGGAACAGCTGACCAATTCCAATTCCCAGCTACAAATGCAGCACCGGGAGAGTAGCCAAATGCTCCATAAGCTTTCCGAAAGCAATAGCAAGATCCTTCAGGAAGTTACCGAGAAATTGGTAAAGGTAGAAGATACGAATAAGCAGGTTATAAATTTCGCCGAACAACTGCAGAGCCTCGAGAACATTCTCAAAAGCCCAAAGCAGCGCGGACTGCTCGGCGAATACTTTTTGCAGACGATGCTTGCGAATGTTTTGCCCTCGAATGTTTTCAAGATGCAGTACCCGTTTCGCGACGGCGTCATTGTCGATGCCGTAATCTTCATACGGGACATGATCATTCCGATCGATGCCAAGTTCTCGCTTGAATCATACACTCGGCTTTGCGAATGCAAGGATCAGGGTCAAATCAAGGTATTTGAGAAAGAGTTCTTGAACGACGTTAAGAAGCGGATCGATGAAACGAGCAAGTACGTCAAACCAGAGGAAAGCACGATCGATGTCGTTTTCATGTTCGTTCCCGCCGATGGGGTATACAACGAGATTATCAAGTTGGGGAATTTCAACGCGTCGGGTATCGATATTGTCCAATACGCATACTCGAAGAAAGTAGTTATCGTTTCCCCCACTTCATTCTTTGCGTACCTGCAGACGCTCATCCAGGCGCTCAACACCCTCAGGATCGAGAAGCAGGTTCAGGAGATAATCGTCGCGCTGCAAGAAAGCACGAAATACCTCAAGACCTTCGAGGAGAATATGAATAAGCTTGGTAAGAATATCCATACTATGGTAAATTCTTACAACGCTACCTCGATCGAGGCGACCAAAATGTCGAAGCGCATTTCCAAGATTACCGGCAACGATCTCGATGTCCTTGCCTTAGAGAAGATAGAAAGTCTACCGGAATAATACAAACCGCTACAAACACGTATGATACAGATGAAGTCCGTCGGACAAGTGTTACGGGAAACCCGCGAATCGAAGGGTCTTAGTACCAAGCAGGTCTCAAATGCGATAAAGATCAGGGAGAGCTTGATCGATGCCCTCGAGAATGCCGATTACTATGCATTCTCATCTGACATGCACCTCAAGAGCTTCTTGAAGTCGTACGCCAACTATCTCGATATCAACGAGGAAAAGATTATGGCCCTCTACCGCCGCGAGCGGCAAATCCAAGATCCGGAGGCCGATAAGTCTAAGGGTCGCGACAACTTCAACGGACGCATGTCTTTCATCATATCGAAAGTCATCAACGTGAAATCGCTCCTCTCTTTGCTGGCGCTCGCGCTGCTAGCAGCCGTCCCCTATTTCTTTTACCGGCAATGGACTGCGTTCAATCAGCCGCCGGTTCTCGAAATTCGAACCCCGAAGCAAGACGAGATCGTTTCGACTGAAAGCTTCGTTATCGAAGGATTTACCGGCGATCCCAGCGTAAAGGTTATCCTTGACGGGAACGAAGCAAACTACGTCGACTCGAACGGTAATTTCAAGATTAACGCGAAATTCACCGAACCGGGCCTCAAGCGATTCCAATTGGTGGCTAAGAACCAATTCAACAAGTCGAAAGAGGCGTCGCTCGAGCTTACCTACAAACCGCCTCAAAAAGTCGAATCGAAGCCGAAACTTCGTTTTACAAACAAATCTGCCGCTGTGTATAATCTGACGATTCTGCGGGATAAAAGCACGACGACGGAAACTATTCCCGTAAAGCCTGCGACAACCGCCGAAGTACTGGTCAACAACTCAATAACGGTCAAGAACTTCGACAAGTCTGTACTCGATTTGTACTTTAATGACGACCAAAATCCGACCACTTCTATTGACTCGAAGGAGTTTTCGATTATTATTGAGAACAACCGGCCAATAATAAATACAAAACAAGATGAACCCAAAAAACAATAAACCTTCCCAGTTCCAACCGACGGGAAGCACAACCATGCAAATGCTCATGGTCCCCGTCAGCATAGTATTGGCTGCGGTCATCATCATGGTTGCAATCCTCATTTCAGCAACTGCAATCCTCGACCGAGACCAAATCGTTACGAAATCCACCCTAAAGCAAACGCTAGCCGATGCACTTAAGGAAGCTAACGTTACAGCAGGTACCGGTACCACACCGACACCGGCCGTAACCGTTTCGCTCGACCAAGTTAAAGGCCTCGTCAAAGAAGGCAATATCGTATTCGGTAAAGCCGATTCGAAAGTTATTTTCGTCGAATTCTCCGATCCCAGCTGTCCGTACTGCCACGTGGCAGGAGGCAAGGATGCCGAACTCAACAAGCAGATGGGCGACCAGTTCAAGCTCGTTGCCGATGGAGGGACGTATGTCGCTCCGGTCGTCGAGATGAAAAAGCTCGTCGACGAAGGAAAGGCAGCTTTCGTATGGCTGTATTCGAATGGACACGGCAACGGCGAAGTCGGAACCCAAGCACTCTATTGCTCATACGAGAAAGGCAAATTCTGGGAAGTGCACGATCTTCTTATGAACCAAAAGGGGTACGATCTCTTGAACACTACCGTGAAGAATGATGTTGCTCAATCTGATAAGGTCGCGGAATTTACGAAAGACGTGATCGACCCGACCTTTATGCGCGATTGCATCAAGAGTGGAAAGTATGCACAACGCGTTGCGGCAGATAATCAGCTTTCTAGCCAATTCGGCATAGGCGGAACCCCAGGATTCTTCATCAACAGCCAGTCGTTTGCAGGTGCGTATAGCTATACCGAGATGAAATCGACCGTTGATCAAGCACTATCAAGCTAACGTATCAAGTGGGAATTATTTAATGAAAATCGACCGGAAATTCCGGTCGATTTCGTTATCTGCCCTTTCAAGCTTTACCTACGAGAGGTACTTGAAAATAGCGGCGAGAGCCATGAGATTCACGAGCATATAGCCTGACATGATGAGGATTTTTTTGAGGATCCATTGCGGCTCGGTGCCACCGAAGAGTACGGCGGAAACTTGGGTCGGCATCACGAATCCGAGCCACAAAAGCCCAGCAAGCTTGAAGTACCCGATCCCGGAAACGTATCTGAGGAGGTATCCGTAAACCAACGCGGTTAAAAGCGTTACGACCAGCTGGAACAAATACAAGGGACCAACCTTTTTCCGCATCTCATTCTGCTGCTCGGGAGTCAGCGTATCGAATCCATGGATCTGTCCCCACTGCTTTCCGAATAAAAACATATACCACACGGCGCCAAGTCCGAACATGACGACGGTAGCGACTATTGCTGGAATGATTTCTGTTCTCATTTAACAGAAATGATAGCACTTTGGTTGAGTTTCGTGATATGTATCACGTGTATACGAGGCGAAGCGGTTATCGGGATAGGTTCTTGAAATCTTCCGGCTTCATGAGTCCCTTTTCGGTAATGATTCCTCCAGTAATGAATTTGGCGGGAATCAAATCGAATGCGGGATTCAACACTTCAATTTCACGAGGATGTCCTTCCCATACTTCAGATTCGTCTCTCATTTCGATTTGGGTTTCCTGATTCGCCGTCCTGATGTCAATTTTCATCGATTGAGCTACAACATACAGCGGGACACCCGCCTCGTAGGCTGCGAGCGCTGCGTTAAACGCTCCAACTTTCGCGACGATATCTCCTTTTAACGAAATGCCGTCGCAGCCGATGACTGAAACGTCAGGGGTTGCATATCGGTCATCAAGAAACATTGATGCGACCATTGAATCAAGCACGTGTACGACTTTCACCCCGTGCTCGGCAAGCTTGAGTGCGCTGGTTCGGCCGTGCATTTGCGGTCTGCATTCGTCGGTGATAACCAATATGTCCTGATCGATTTGGTAGACCCTCAGCAATACATCGCGAACGAGCGTCGAATTGCAGTGCGTAAAAAACACATGGTAATTTTTAAGAGTTTTTACGGCATTGAGCTGTATCTGCTCGAACGATTCATCAATATACTTGAAAAAGTTTTCGATGCGGTCTATCACTTTTATCCGCAGCTGCTGCTGGTTCTCCGCAGATTCGAGATCGTTGGTGATGAATGCGACAGCATTTACCGCCATCGGCTCGTTAGGCCGCGCGTTCGCCAATTCTTTTCCGTACTGCTTTACCTTCGCCACGAATTCATCGAAGTTGGGATGCCGGTAATGCGTTACGAAATCCAAAAGGGTTTTTGCGACCGTCTTCGCAATATTGGTATTGCCGACGACTTTGTAATCTTTGAGGTCTTTGATTACTTTTTCTATCTCATTATCTGACATATTGTATGTAGCTTTCAGTAGATAAACATTTCTTTGAGGTCGAGGATCTTCTTTGCGAGATCGAGACGTGATTCAGATGTAGTATACATCGTAAACAAAACGTCGCCTTTCTCGAACTTCTCTCCAATCTGCTTCGATAGGAATATACCAGCTTTTTTGATATTTGGGGTGCCGAGCGCGTGGGTTACTTCCTTGACGACGCTATTCTCTATATCTTTCACGATTCCGTTGTTCTTCGCGCGTACGTCGAGCCTAACTTCGCCAAGCTCTATGTTTTCGGGTTGGATGTCGGGGTTGCCGTGTTGCGCCGCGATGATTTTCTTGAATTTCGCGTACGCCCGTCCGCTCTTCAGTTCCTTGTGAGCAATTTCGTACCCCTTCCCCGCTTTCGCCTCGCCGGCAAGCTCAAGCAATTCTGCCGCCAACGTCAAGGCGATATCTTCGAGAGGCAAATATCGCTCTTGCCTTTGCTGCAAAACGTAGAGGATGTCCCGGGCTTCAAGGCACGGTCCGATTCCGCGACCGTCAGGGCCGAGGGCTTGTCTCGAGAGCACTTTCACTTTAATTCCGAATTTTGCTGATAGCTTCTCGAACTTATTTCGAATGATATGTACATCGTCCGGGTTCGGCACCTTTGTGTCGGGGCCGCAAGGGATATCGAGAACATAGTGCGTCAGGCCCATTGCTATTTTCTTAGCGAGGATGCTCACGATGAACTTATCGTAAAGTTCGATACCGAGCGGTTTCTCGATTTCAATCAAGGCCTCGTCCGCGGGAGCGAGGTCTAGTCCGCCTCCCCATACCATACAAGAATTGTTTTTCCTGATCAGGTCTACGATTTCCTCTTTGGAAAACTCCATGTCGCAGAAAACTTCCATGACGTCGGTCGTACCGGCGGGAGCGGTAATTGCCCTCGTGGAGGTATTGGGTATGATCAGTCCCTTTGAAGCAATGATGCTGACGACGATTGGCGTAATGCCTTTGCCGGCGAGCCCGCCGATGCTGTGCTTATCGATAACCTTTTGGTACGGCCATTTGACCATTTCTCCCGACTCCGCCATCGCCTTCGTCAGGTAGTAGAGCTCTACGTCGGTGAACCCCGGGTTGAATCCGCAGGAAGCGAAGTACGCTGCTTCAATTTCTCCGAGCTTGCCGCTGACAATGTCGTCGAGGACGCTTTTAACTTCCTTGTACGTCAAGTTCTTGCGCATGAGCTTCTTGCGTATCGCCTCAAGCGATTTTGGCTGAGGCAGCATGTCGAGGCCGACGAGCTGTCCTTCTTTCAAATTCTGCTCCTCCATCGTTTCTGCATCGACGCCAACTTCGTACTGCGAGACAAGATGTTCGGTCAATTCTACCGTCACGATTGGATCGTCATCGGTATGCTTCGACGGCGACTTGTGCGAAAACATCTGAAGACGCATTCCCGCCTGAATGCCTTCATCGACGGCGGTTTTTGAGTTGAGTAGGATGCTCTTCCTGGTTCCGGTAGAGAAATCGATTTGTTTAGTTTTCAAATAAAACATGCGCGTGTTGTACGTTTCAAGATATAGAATTTCCCCGGTTTATTCAATCCGCGCATTCCCAAATATGAGGAAAAACAGTACTATCGGGATAATGGCAAAACTTCTGATCATAGACACATACGGCCTCATCTTCAGGGCGTACCATGCCTACCCGATGCTTACCACCGCCGATGGCAGACCAACCAATGCGATTTTCGGATTCCTGCAGATGCTTTTCAGTTCGATCGAAAAGAACAATCCCGATTACATCGCGTGCTCGCTCGAATCCGAATCCCCCACTTTCCGTCATGAGCTCGCGGAGGAATACAAGGCGAACCGGAAAGAAGCCGACAACGAATTGAAAGTCCAGATCGGGGATATTATCGACGTCATCAATATGCTCGGCATTCGAACGCTGCAGCGTAACGGTTTTGAAGCCGACGATGTTATCGGCAGCTACGCAACGCAAAACCAGGACAAATTCGACGAAATCCGAATCATTACGGGGGACCGCGATCTTCTGCAGCTGCTTTCCGAAAAGATCCACATCTTGATGCCCGGCAAGACCTTCTCAGATTTCGTCGAATATGATCGTTCTAAGTTCGAGGATAAGTTCGAGATCAGACTTGAAGACTATGTACTGTATAAATCGCTTATCGGCGATTCCTCGGACAATATCAAGGGTATCCCCGGCGTCGGCCCCAAGACGGCTGTGAAAATCGTCGAAAAGTACCATTCAATCGATTCTATCCTTGCCAATTTAGATGACCTTCCTCCCAGAATCGCTGCGTCGATTACCGAGTACCAGGAACTGTGGCGTAAATTTCTCACGCTTTGCAAGATAGATACTGAAATCGACTTGCAGATTCCGATAGAAGATTTGAGCGTCAAAAAGCTCCAGATCGGAAAGCTTCGGCATATTATCGAAAAGTACGAATTCACAACGCTTCAGAAACGCGCAGGGAAGTTTATAGACGAATTCGAAAAGCGGTATGGATCATTCGGTTTATTCGATGATGTATTCGATACGCCGGAAGATAAGAAAACCGAACTTTCGTATAGTTTAGTCGAGAAAGTCGATTACGAGCTCCTTGACCCGAGCGGCATGGTTTACCCGACAACTTTGGCTTTCGTCATCCAGACGTCTTCCGGGTTACGAATCGGTAACGGGAAAGACTTCGTTGAAGTCGACGACGAGGATTTGTTCAATTATGTCCAGCTTAACCATTTGAGGAACTTCGTCGGCTTCGACATGAAGCCGTTTATCAAGAAACTCTTGAAAAACGGAGTCGAACGTCTCGAGCAGTATACGTTCCATGACCTCAAACTGTATTGGTATCTCTTGAAGTCGGACGTCATCCTCGATTCGCTCAATCAGCTCGTCAAGCAAACCGACGAAGACGATTACCGCGTGCTGTACGAACTGACAGAAACCAAACTCAAGGACGAGGAAATGGTTGAGTTGTCTTCCATGGAACGGGAATTCCAAAAAGTACTTGCGAAAATGGAGTTCAACGGTGTAAAGGCGAACGGCGAATTCCTCAAGGAGCTTGAAGCGAAATATACCGAAAAGCTCAACCAAATAAAGGAACAAATGTTCGAAAGCGTGGGGCATCAGTTTAACCCAGCCTCAACGAGGGATCTCGGGCATATCCTGTTCGATGTGCTGCAATTGCCGGTTCAGAAGAAAAACAAGACCGGCTATTCGACCGACGACAGCACGCTTACGAAACTTGAGGGTATGCACGACATTATCCCCCTCATCAAAAGCTTCAGGCAGTATTCGAAAACGCTCTCGACCTATGTCATCGGCCTTCAAAATTTCATTGAGCCCGACGGCAAGATCCATACGACGTACAAGCAGGATCAGGTCGCAACCGGAAGGCTTTCTTCCATCAATCCAAATATGCAGAACTTGCCGGGCGGCGATGAAATCAGTTCGGCAGTAAGGAAAGCGTTCACCCCAAGCGTAGACGGTTCCGTTTTCGTAAGTTTCGATTATTCGCAGATCGATTTGCGGACGTTGGCGTACGAGACCAAAGATACGGAGCTCAATCGGGCGTTCGCAAACGATGAGGATATTCACCTGGCGACGGCTCGAATTATTTTCGAGAAGGAAGACATAACCAAGGAGGAACGGGGATTCGCGAAAGTAATCAACTTCGGCATCGTTTACGGAATGGAGCCGTACGGCCTTTCGCAGGCTCTGAAAATAGACCAGAAGACGGCAAAGGAATTTATCGAAAAATATCTGGAGAAATTTAACGGCGTCAAGAAGTATTTCGATCGGATCACCAAGCAGTTGGACGAGAAAGGCTACGTCAATACCTTTATGGGACGGAAACGGTATTTCCCCTACTGGAAAAACTCGAGCGGCTTCCAGAAGAAGATATTGTTCCGGGAAGCTATCAATATGCCTATCCAGGGCGGTTCGTCCGAAATCATCAAGATTGCGATGAATAAAATCGATTCATATCTGGAGGAACAGAAATCTTCGTGGAAAATGCTTCTCCAGATTCACGACGAATTGATTTTTGAAGCGCCGCTCGATGAACAGTACGAAAAAACAAAATCGGATATACAAAATATCATGTGCGATGCCTACGATATAGGCATACCGCTTAAAGTCTCATCAAAAACCGGGAGGGACTTGACGTTTGTTTCAGAATAGCGCACATTGGAGCGTACTATATCTTATATCTCGCTTCTCGTGCGCCCGCCTCGTAAGAAAAAACTTAGTATCGGCTACTATGTCATGGTCGTAACCGATATTCTCATCGCAGTTACCCTGCCCCTTATTGTCTACGGCTATATATCGAAAAACCAAACCCCGACATTCGCCTATGAAGAAAACGGTTTCGGCGATGAACAATTGGTACATCCAAACCTCAATGCTCGGTTTACCATCTATCCGCGCGACCCCGATCCCGATCCGAATCCGTATCCCGATGAGCCGCTCATGGTTGATAACCATGCAGCGCTTCCTAACGGTTTGCCGCCTTCGGTCAATGCGACGACACGGGTGCCTATACTTATGTACCATTATATTGGGAACTACTATGATCCCTCTGTGTATTCGGCGAATAATTCCCTCATGAAGGAGCTAGCCGTCACCTCCGAGAAATTCGAGGACCAAATGAAGTATCTTTTCCGCAGTCGTTATCGAAGCCTGACGTTCAGGGATTTGAAGCCGACGCTTAAGGGCAGCAAGAATATCATTATTACGTTTGATGACGGCTATCGGGACTTCTACACCAATGCCTTTCCTATCCTAAAGCGATACCGCTTGAAATCGACGGTATACATAATATCCCGGTTTGTCGGCCGCGACAATTATATGACCTGGGACATGCTGAAGGAAGTGCAGGAAAGCGGTTTAGTTACGATCGCGTCGCATACGTTGAACCACAGCCTGCTTTCAATTCTCGATCGGCCTAACTTGCACGAAGAAATTGCTTCGAGCAAGAAAGAACTTGAAGAGAAATTGGGAATATCGATTAAAGACTTCTGCTATCCCTACGGCAATTTCAGCCAAGCAGCCGTCGAAGAAGTTGCGGCTGCTGGATACCTTACAGCAGTAACTACGGCGCCGGGAAAATGGAGCAAGGACTCCGAGAAGCATCTTATACCTCGTGTTCGGATAAACGGCAGCCTCGATATCGAAGGATTCAAGTACCTAATCAGCACCTCTATTTGATTTTCTTGATGGCCTCGAGAATTTGTTCTCTCGAATATTTTTTCTCGTTCTTATAGATCCTGATGACGGGATGGTCGTATACCTGGAATGACTCTTCTGCAGTGTCGTCGTTGATAACGAACGGGCCAAGATGCGGGTACGAGGAAAATCTTTTTACTTCGGTGTATCCGAACGTACCGTCATCAAGCTTGCGGTAGTACTGCGAAGTCATCGGGTATTTCTCGGGAACGCCTGGTATCGTGCCTGATAAACGCCTGCTAGAGAGAATCAGGTAATCTCCCTTTTCGAGATTCTCCGCCTGCTCGACAAATTTAACGTCGACATCATCGTCGTAGTTCTTCATCGGGATAAACGTATAGTGCGGCATCGTGCGATCGCGGAAGGCGACGGGCAAACCGTAGTCCCAATGCTCCGTGAGGACGGTACTTTCGGCTGGTACATTGTCGAAAATCCACGTGGAGGCGACGATACGGGTATTCGGCGAGTAAAAGACAGAAAAGTATATGGCAGCCCATATCGTTGAGATAGCCGCAACAACCGCGGTTATGCCGTAGATAACCTTTTTCCTGTTGGCGAACCTCTGGAGAGCGAAGTAAACGAGGAACAGCGAAGCGATGATCAGTACCGGCTCAAGCGGGAGCATATACCGTATGAATTTGCCGTACCACCTGCCGACGTAGGCAAAATACCCAAGCCCGAACAAAACAAACGGCAGATATTCGAAATGCTTCCTGTCTTTGATTACTTTATACAAGATAACCGCACATCCGAGAAAGCCCAAGTACGGGAGGATGACACCCATATGCCACGGGAGGATTTCGAGGAAGAAGGTATACGGCTTGGTATGCCAGAATTGAAGCGTGTACGGAACGCGGATCGATCCGTCGACGACGCCTCCTTCGTAATGCATCGAATCGAGGAACTTATCCCTGCTTAACACCGTGTACGGCGAAAAGATAAGGAACGTAACGACGGCGATAACGGCAAAATACAGCCCGTTGCCGATGAGCTTCCAATTCCTTTGCTTCGCAACGACGATACACCATGTAATCGCCGGAACGAGCATAAACGAAAGGGCCGATGTCTTGGTAGCAACGGCCAAGCCGCTAACGATACCGAGCCAATACCAATAGAACAATCGATTATCTCGTACGATACAAAGCGACAGAATAAGCTCGATCATCAGGAACATGACGAGCATGCTTTCGGTGACCGAATAGTGGGCGTACTGAATAAATCCGACCGTAACCGATGCAAGGAAAGCAGCAAGGAGACCGTACTTTTTCGAAAGCAGCTTCGCTACGAACACGTAGAACAGGTAGATCGTGGCGGTCGAGACGATTGCGGATATAACCCTTCCGACGAGCGTAATTTTGCTCCAGTCCCCTACCCATGTCACGTCATGCGAAAAATAGGCGATCGATTGGACTATCGCCCGAATAAGGTAGATGCCGAACCCGTTATACGCGTAGAATTCTGGATCCATCTGGTTAGGGATGTCGATCCTGGTCACGGCCATGGCGATATTGATTTCGTCCGGATGGTTGTAGTATCCGCCATCCCAGTTGAGGTTGTAGAAACGAAGGAATCCGCCGAATATTAGAACGCCGATCAGCAGATACTTTATGTTTTTATCCACCAATAGACTCGATACTTTCTGCACAAGATTTTTATACATAGACCGCTTTGGAGCTTTAAAATTTCCCGTTATCAATATAAAATCACCTATACTTATGAACGATGTGATTTTAGCGATATTATTTTATTTGATATTTAGCTTATTTGGAATAATCGGACTGGTTTTCACCAGGCGCTTCACCGGCAAGCTCAGCGTTTCTGGCTATATATTGGCAAAACCCTTAGGCCTCGTGATATTCGCCTACCCGGTTTGGCTGCTCGCCTCGTTCAAGCTGATCAAGTTCAACAATAACATTCTGATCGCCTTCCTCTTCATCATAACCGTTTCCGTATGCGGTTATCTTCTGTACCGGGAACGTACCGTCATCGAAAATATCAAGAAAAATCGCAAGAAAATCAAGGCGCTTTGGGATGAGCGTCGTTCATTTATTATCAAAGTACTTATCGTCGAAGCTATTTCTCTTTTGCTATTTGGCATTTACCTCTACATCCGATCGTTCAACGCCTCGCTCGAAAGCACCGAAAAGTTCATGGATATTAGCCTCTTAACGAGCGCAGGCAAGACCGACTACTTCCCGTTTTTCGACTCGTGGTGGCCATCAAAACCGGTAAACTACTATTATTACGGCTTCTACCTTTTTGCCCTGATCTGTAAATTGTCAGGCGTACCGTACTATTACGGCTACAACTTCTCGTTAGGGCTCATCCTCGTATGCTGCGCGCTCATCTCGTTCCTTTGCGTCTACAAGCTCACGAAATCACGATTCTTTTCCGTGTTCGGCGCTGGCCTCGTAACCGCAGCAGGCAACTTACACTATTTCACCTGCTTTATGGGCAACCTCGGTCCCGACCTCGCATCCAAATGCTATTATCCGAAAGCCACCCGTATCCTCGATCCATCCTATACGATTAACGAGTTCCCGCTTTACAGCTTTATATTGGGCGATCTCCACCCGCATGTGATGGGCATCCCGTTTTTCCTCCTGAACCTGTATCTGCTCATTTTGTTTTACCGGTCTTCCAAAATCAACCGGTACCTGATGGTATCCCTGGCGCTCTCTATGGCGACTTCAATGCTCATCAACACGTGGGACTTTATCACCCTTGGGCTAATTTTTGCCTTCATCGTCGTCTATAAAATGGGCAAAAGGCTTTACGTCCGTTACAAGGCGGACAAAGACACGTCGATCGTCAATCACGTCAAGGCTGTACTCGAAAAAAAGAAGGAGATGGTTTTCTGGTCCGCGGTATTGCTGGCTTCTCCGGTCGTTCTCTTCTTCCCGTTCTTCCTGCACTTCAAGAGCCCGGTACGCGGCGTGGGTTTCGCGCCCGAATTCGTTGCGGCGCATGGCGGCAATCAATCGACCTACCAATGGCCGTCTACTCCCTGGTTCCTGTTCGGCATTTGGGGATTATATGCCGTGATCATAGCCTTCGGTTTGGTTCTCTCGGTATTCGTTAGTAAGATAAAAAACCGAAACCTGCTGTTCATTTTCTACCTTTTCGCGACTTCGATCTTCCTGGTGGCGTTCACCGAGCTGTTCTTCTTCCAGGATCTCTTCCATATCGCTAATCCTCCCTATTTCAGGGCCAATACCGTATTCAAATTCGGCTACCATGCCTGGATGCTCTTCGGTGTCGCGACCGGCGCAGCGATGCATTTTATTGCTCTCTGCCTGAAAAAAATCAAGAACGAAAACTTCAGGGTTTCGGCATTGGTAACCTTCGTGGTCGCCGTAATCGCGTACTCGATTGTCGTCTTTATCTATCCCATCGAATCGGTTAAGCAGGCTTATTCCCCGGCGATGCCGTGGAACCTGAAAGATAAGAATCTTACCCTAAACGGTATCAAGTATATCGAATTGAAGTCATCAGATGATCTTGCAACGATCAATTGGATAAATACGCATCAGAAGGACCGCATCGTCCTCGTCGAGGCGGTTGGAGGCTCGTATACCTATTTCGGCCGGATCGGCGTCAATACCGGAATGGGCAATCCGATAAACTGGGAGTCGCATGAATGGACATGGAGATTTCACTACCCTTCGAATATCAAGAAGTGGCAAGATGCCCTCGGCCAGAATATCGATACCGGCTACGGCGATGTCGCGGCGGTGACTGCGGAAATCAAAGACCTCTACGAGACCGAGGATGTACAACGGGCTAACGAAATATTGGCAAAGTACAAAGTGAAGTACGTTTACGTGGGAGACAGCGAACGTCAACAATACGCAAACCTCCATGAAGATAAGTTTGCGCAGCTTGGCAAGGTTATGTTCACTTCGAACGATTCGAGGCTTTACCAAATAAACCAATAAACGGATAAATCTCCCGCAGCGATTTGCCGCGGGAGGTACCGAAGATATCGCAGGCTACTTAAGGTCCCTCAGTACCAACTCCGCGATTTTCTTTCCTTCCCGTACTGCGTAATTCGTACCGCGATCTTCGGGGAAGATTTGGGAGAAGTTCGAAAGGTAGACTCCGGGAACCGGCGTTCGGTAGTCGGGTATGTTTTTCTCGTAATTCAGCCCGACAATATGCTGCGCATTCTTCAGCTTGAACATGTTGCGATCGATTACTTTCGATTCGTCAAAGTCGGGGAACATCTTTTTCAAGTACTCAAACCAAATGGTATAGATCTCCGCTTCGTCTTTCGCGAAATACTCATGTTCGTGAGGCAGGTAAACGCCGATATAGTACACGTACTTTCCCCCGTACCGCTCTTTATCTATGAGCTTGGTGTGATTGATGAAGACGAGAAACGGAGATTCCAGGTCGTTGATATTATTCCAGTAGAAGTCGCCGATATTCTGGTCGCTCGAGAATACTGCGCAGATGGCACCCAGGTACGGTATGCTCGTGAGCTTTTCTACGTACTTGGCGTCAACGTGTTCCGCATGCTCGATGAGCTTAGCGAATATGTACGATGGAGTCGTAGCGATAATCTTATCGTAGAGGACCTCTTCGCCGTTAATTTTCAGGCAAGGCATATGATTTTGGGGATTGCTTTCGATTGCGTCGACCTGAGCTTCCGTGAGGATCGTTACGTTCTTTTCGGCGAGCAATGTTTTCAAACGCTCAATGATTATATCGAAACCTCCATTGAAATAGCCGAGCATTTCCTTGGAATCGCCCGGCTGCCTTGAGTTGGCCCTGATATGGAGGCGAGCATACAGCCATGCCATGGATACCTTGTCGTAATACGTATCGAACTTGCCTTTCAAGAGGGGTTCCCAGATTACCTTGCATACGCCTTTCCCTGCCCACTTCATCATCCAGCTGTATGCCGAAACCTTGGTGAAGTCTTTCCATCCTTTCGCACGCTGAAGATACAATACGACCAGGCCGGCGCGAATACGGTTGACGAACGAGAGCGGCTTGAAGCGTATAAGGTCGACCGGAGTGCTGAAGGGATATAGTTTCCCTCCGTAGTAGATAGAAACTGAACTCTCATGCCATTCGAGCGAATCGCCGATACCGATCTCGCTTGCAAAATCGATGATATCGGTATCAGTCTTGAATATATGGTGGTATGTCTTTTCGAGGTGCTCTCCCTGCATCAGGAAACCGCTCGCCAATCCACCTACAAATGGCGCCTTCTCGTAGATAGTGACGGTATGTCCCTCGTTCGTTAGTTTAAGTGCGGCAGTCAAGCCGGTAAGCCCGCCACCTAAGATTGCTATATGAGCCATATTATTGATCCTTAGTCTTGAACGACACGCGTTTATTGAGATTGTACTGGAGCAGCACAATAACGAAAATGGTAAAAAGCTTCGAGATATTCTTGTTGAAATGCATAATGTCGACGCAAACATACAGTATCGCTATCGATAACAGCAGGCCGGTAAGCCCGACGAGGTAGAAGGAGACGAATCGTTTGATGATATTGTCCTTCGTCTTGAAGTTGAAGAGTACATTCCAAATGAAGTTGTTGACGATGCCGAGGGATGTGCTCAGTGCGGTTGCAACCGCGTAATGGACAGATAATGTATTCGCCAGCACGTAAAAAACAACGAAGTCGAGCGTCGCTCCGCTTACTCCGATGATGCCGTAGATTATAAATTGCCGATACGAGTACAGAAGTTCTTTTATTCTATTTACCATCGGATGGAACATTATACACTTGTCTTGGAGAATAAAAACCTTACTTTGCACGCCGGCGATACCGGTATTTCGTTATTTCCTTACCTTCCTCGATATGCTCCAGCTCGAACGAATCGAGGTCAAGATCGAACTCCTCTCCTGGAATTTCGACATGCTTGTGCCTGGAAATATACAGAGTATCAAGTTCATCGAATAGTTGGTTTATCATGCTGATTCCGCCGATAAGGCAATAGGAGTTCAGGTCCAAAGCCTTGAACTCTGCAAGCGTAACCGGGTGAACGTCAGTTAGTTTCTTGATTCTACTCGGGTCTCTTGTAATGACGTACAGGATCCTGCCCGAAAGCGAGGTACCGAACGTCTCGAAAGTAAGCCTTCCGGTTACGATAACTCGGTACCGCTTGGTTATTTCCTTGAACCATAGCTTATCCTCTTTCGAAGTCCAGTCGAAGGTTCGCTTGCCTCCAATCCCAAAACTCCCGTTGGCCGAGAGCGTAATGATGAGTGCCCGGTCCATCAGTCGTTTTCCTTCAACGGATCTTCCCTCAATTTCATAAAGTCCTTGAATACATCTCCCAGCTGTACGCTGACAGCCCGTTGGAGGATTTTCGTCGTCGAGATGTATGGCGATTGCCTATCGACGAGAATAACTTCGCCGCCGTATTTCGTAACCGTCTTATATTCCCTGGTGTCTTTGTAGTTTTCGTTCCAATCCTCTTTCACGGTAACGAAGACGTCGGGCTTCAGCAGGCCGAGTGCGGGCTGGCATGACGGTTCGGGGATGATTACCACGAAATCGGTCCATCGGAGGTGGGAAACCATCTCGGCTCGAACTTTTTCGTCGAGAATCGGTCGTCCCTTTCCTTTTACTTGGCGTATAGCCGCATTGCAGGTTACCCCGACAACGAGGACATCGCCGCGCTCCTTTGCTTCTTGGATATATCGGGCTTGACCGACATGAAGCATATCCCAAGCGCCGCAGGTGAAGACAATTTTCTTGCCCTTCTCTTTAAGCTTTTCGTGGAGTTCCATCAAGTCGCTCTGTTTTACGAGTCGTTTTTTCCAGCTATTCATCTTTTGATTTTAGTATATGTAAACCGGTCAGTATATCTTGAGTCCTTCTATAGTGTTCATTTTGCGTCAAGAATTCTTAAGGATTTTTCAAAAAAAGTTTATAAAATACGCAAAATCCGTTAAAGAAAAGTTAAAAA
>CAZVIJ010000016.1:0-32446 GCA_964626735.1 uncultured Candidatus Saccharibacteria bacterium | reverse complement strand
GAATAAACGCTGGATCAATATGAATTTCCTTGGGATCATCCAAGTTTTTATTATATTCACAATCTACATCCCATCCAGGAAAAAGAGATTTATAATATAAACCTAGCCTATGTGTTATAGTTTTTTCGTTTAAATTTTTTTCCAAAAGATAAGAATCATAATTAATTAATGAATCTAATCCTAATTTTATTATATGGTTATTTTGACTCATTCTTATCTTTAATAATCATGCAATTATACCACTATAACCTATAAATCAGTCTGAATTCATTGTTTAATTTATTCACCGCTTTGCTAAATTATCACTCTGCTTATGGTATCTTGTCATATAATACGTCATCCGTCTTCCGAGCACGGTTTGTACCCCGGACTCCTTGCGGTGTTTAAGGGGATTCTTTTCCGTCGATCTGCATCACCTTCTTTGGCTGCCTCTGATTTCTTTGAAGGCAATAATCAAGGAATGAAGACGACAGCGATGCCTCAGAGGTTACACGAAGCGGCTTCACGGCTGTCGCAGAACATATCGCTCCATCCAGTACTTAGTCTTAATTAATATTAATACTTCGCTAGACTGAAGCTTACTATAACCTGTCATCATACGGTGGATAGTGATAGGTTTGATATACGATCTGACTTCATGGTGCTAGTATTTCTTCTGTATGTCGAAGTCCATCCTTGTGTTCCCGCTCATGCTCTTAGGTGTTGTCTTGCTATGACATCGACATCACAGGCTTTCCACTAAAATCGTCTTGTATTATTTCAGCATTTTAGAGGTGTATTTACACTAATGAAGTGGTTGGTATACTCCATTTCGGGAAACCGGTAAATTTCTTCTTTTACCTAGTTTAAGAAGGTTTGCTTAAATTGATGTAGACGACAGAACTAAGGTACTCTGTCCCAATTCAAAAAGAATATGTTAATGCTAATTTCGTATTTGGGTACCAATTGTAAATTTATTGCTTTGTATACATTCGTAATAGAGTCACTTCCTACAACTTTAAGTATATAAATTTGTTGTAGGAAGTATGTGTGTTTACTAATATCAAGTATGGATACAAGCTCAACTCAGCAACCAATAGAAAGCAAAATTGATAATGAGTCAATTATACCTCGAAAAAAAGACTTGAAATTTTCAATTGCCTTAGTATTAGTGGTACTTATCCTATTGGCTGGATTGGTTTACGCAATCTCAATAAAAGACTCGAACTCAAAACTAGGAACTACTATTGTTGTTACTACACCCACTCTTACGCCCGTTACTACGTCTACTTTGCCAACGATCACGTTAACGGATACCAAAACTGGGGCTATTACTCCTTCTATAACATCAAACCCTACGATTACGAGCAATGCAGTTCAGATTACTATGACCCTGAAAGACGGAAGTAATAAACAGATAATCTCTGTTAATTTATCTGGCAAAGAAGTTTTTCAGCAAACACAGAAATACCTAAATACAAATTTGCAGTCCGATTTACCAAACCCTATCTATGAAATCTCAAATAGTACCGAAGACTATTCTATTATTATAAGCCCTGGTTATGGTAATGAAAACGAGCTGTTAAAAAATGTTAGTGAAGTTAAGACTACAGATTACCCAATCTTATATAGATTACAAAAAAAATCATATACGGATGTATGGTTCTATTCTACTGATGATGTGCTCACTGGAAGGTGCCAAGGTGTCGAAGGAATAGGTGCTGTTGATCCACCTTGCGGAACAACTGCAGTTACTAAATCATCTACCGGACTATATCTTATCGTAGCTTGCAAAACCTCAGATCAAATATATCTGAGTAAATGTGATCAGGTAGTTAGCTCAATTAAAAAAGTTTAATTTAAAATGAGACAACATGATATTGCAGTAAAGTCATTAATGATTCTTATAACGGTTGTATGTATAGGTTTATTCGACTTACGGATTTCTCTAATCAATGTCAAAGGTATTTCAAGTAGCCAAACATATAATGTGAACTTCGTGGGTACTAGATTCTCACATGACTCAGAAGAGATTAAATCTGCAGTAATTAATTCTACTTCTGCTTGGAGAAAGGAACCTCCTGCTAATAATACGTTTTATGTTGCAGGTAGTAGGAATGAACCAACTTGGGGAGTGCTGTCTATGACAACTGTCGATTTACTTAAACCTAACGACTTTACTGATAAAATACATCCTTTCGATTTCGATGAAACTAATACTTTTAGTATTTTATATGTGAAAGTTAATAATACATGGGACGCGGCACTAGATACAGATACCAAGGTGCAATCTTTACTGAGTAATGTGCCGCTTGATGAGCTTGGTACCGAGGCTCGACGCGCAATATTTCCTCCAAGTAAACTAATAATAAATACAAATAAAGTTCATGCAGTCTCATCTTCTACTCAAAGTTACTTTGGTTATAGATGGTTTTGGAATAGAAGCAATCCATTTAGGATTTCACCAGCTAACAATGTATGGCATGGTGGTCAAACAAGGTCTATTGATTTCATTCCTACTACTAGCAACGACGATCTTATTTCTGCTTCTTCAGGTACAGTTAGTTGGTTTTGTGAAGCATTCGATAAGGCCACTAGTTCAATAAGACAATATAGTGACACAATCATGGTGACTACAGCAGGGTATTCAGAAAATATCACATATGGTCATACAGATCCAAGAACAGGTTTAGGGACAAGTGTGTTATCACGTTCCATAACTCAAGGTGATAAGATTGGAGTTCCTTTTGACCCAGGAGGTTCAGGTGTTTATTACGAAGATACATGTGGAAGTGGCTGGGGGACGCATACACATGTTACCTTTCCTTCAAAACCCTTTATTATTGATTGTACGTATTTGGATTCTTCAAACTCCAATCTCCCTTCAGCTTCGCAATACTCAACACAAACACTTGAGAGCGATGGTGACTTAGTCATTACCCCTGATCCTGGGCAAATCTCTAAAGACTGCAATGTTAAAGATACCCGAAAATTACCTAAAGATTTAATAATTAAAAGTGGTGGTGTTATGACAATTGATATAGATACAACTCCAGGTTCTACTTCAAATGGGGAGGTCGATCTAAAGTTTAGTAATAGCCAGAAGGTACTGGTAAAAGATGGAGGAAAGTTGTTAATAAAAAATAACGCTAAGTTAGGTGGATGGTAACATGAAAATAGTTATTAGTGTACCGAATATTTCGGAATTATCTCGATCGAAGAAATGGATGATAATTCCAACTATGATTCTAGTTATTATGATTGTGGGGATAGGCTTTTCTAATGTTAAAGCATATACAGCAGGTTATCACCAAATAACAGGAACAGACACCGGATCGAATGTCTACTCCGATGCAAATGGTAATGTTGGTATAAACATGAATGTCGCCGGAGGAGTTGTCCCAAAAGAAAAATTGGATTTATATAATGCTCATCTTGCATTGAGAGGATCAATTGGTGCTAATGGTCACTATGGTGGAAATATTATGTTTGAGTATTTTGATGGCACTAATCTTAATGCTTTAGGTAGCATGTATATGGATAATAATAGTGCTTCTAATCAATCTTTGTTCTTAAGTGCAAGTGGTACAACTAAACAACTTACGGTTGTAAATAACGGAAATGTTGGTATTGGTACAGATAACCCCGGGGCTAAGCTACAAGTAAGCGGAGGCGAAGTTAAGCTGCCTGCAGGTAGCAGTGATACTTCAGGCGGAACAATGAGTTTTAATTTAGGTGGAAGTGGCATGAATAAAATAAAGGGGGATACTTCAATTGCAGATACTGGTGGACTAGTCGGTATTGGCACAACAAGTCCGTCAGAAAAGTTGGAAGTCTACAGTGGGAACTTGAGTTTTAAACCGTCTTCAGGAAGTCCAGGTTCAATTTTCTTCAAGAACTTATATGGCACTGCGAAAGCCCAAATTGGATTTGATGACAGCAGTAGTAGGTTGAATATACGAAATAAAGCAAGTGGTGATATTTGCATTGGTAATGACTCTGCTTGTCCATAATTAAGAATTTAGACTCAATATAATTCTCATTTTTGAGAGGTGTTAAATATACGGAAAAAAACTTTTAGGGAAGTACATACACATTTCAAAATTAAATATTTTTTTAATTTGGAATGTACGATATGAAAAATACACTATATTTATATACATCAACGTGTTAATTTCTAGAAGATATAAAGAAGCCTAATAAACATTACAAATAGCTAGAGAGGGATTTATCGGGAGTTGGGCAAGATTGAAATTGCGTGAAGTATGCTTTTGTGAAAACAGATGATGTACCAATTGCAGAAAGTGACACCACGGCAAGTTGGAGTTACCAGGATACATACGGGATATTAGACTATAACCTTTGCCAACGCATTTCTATTTCTTTACACGCATCTTCAGCTTCTTTAAATCGCCGTACGTATGATCTTGGTGCATTTCTAAGTGATTGATTATAAACGTCATATGAGAAGCACATTCCTACATCGACTATCTCATCTTCTGAAGCTACGTTTTTCTCGATGAAATCTTTAAGTATCGCACCAACAACTTCCTGGCCTGGTAATTCAAGTCGATATGATTTTGACACGTGGAATTTCATTCCACCTACGTATTTTTTACCTCGAGAATCACGTCTAAAAATAACGTCAGGTTGGATACTCACTTGGACGCCGGATAAAGTAAGTTTTTTGTTCATACCGTTGAATTCTGATGCGGTATCGTAATCAAAGCCAAATTAGCCAAAATCAAGAAAAAGTTGTAATGCCCTAATTTGACTTTGATACTTTTCTTGTTCGGATGCATTTCTCGGTGTCTTAGATTCAATTTCCTCAATTTTTTTATTAATATAGGTTTCATCTTGGTTAAAGATAAAATATTGCTTCATCGCTTCCTTTACGGGTTCATATCGATTCGTCTTGAAGGATTGAGGGTACTTACAATCGCGTACAATTTGTTTCCTACGGCTTGGATTTGCCGTAATAAATTCTGCTAATTTATTTACTGAGATACCAGGTATTTTTCGTTCTGTCATTCAAGAGATATAGTAGTGTAAACTTACATCAACCCCGCCAAACTCTCAATACGCTTGAATTTGCTCTCCGGAAATTTTTTCTTCCTATCCATCAGCACGGTCTTCATCCCAAGTTCCTTGGCCGGTACCAAGAACTCTTCCTTATCATCCACGAGCATCACCTGCTCGGGCCTCTTACCGAGTTGCTCGAGTGCGTATTGGTAGTACTCCGGCTGCGGCTTGAACATTCCTAACGGGTTCGATACGAAAATATTCTTGAAGTATTTTCCGACTGGCGTATCGGTAACTTCGCGGAACCTGCTGGGGAGGGCGTTGGTGAAGACATGCAGCGTGTACGAGTGGCTGAGTTCGCGTAGGACGGCTGGTACTTCTGGGTAGATTGCGAATTGGAGCTTCTTCATGCGGAAATCTACCATGAGGTCGATAAAGGCTTCGTCATCGGCTATGCCAATTCCGTCTGCCATTAGCCCGAACACGTGTCGGTGCAGTATCTCTTCATCCTCGAAGGTTTTAATATGCGAGCTGACTTCGGGGAGGTAGTATTTCTTCAGGTACTCGAAATCCAGGTCGAGGAGCTTTTGGCCTTGCTCTTCGGTTAGACCGAACTTCTCCTTGAGCTCATCCATGGGGATATATCCGGAGGTCGGACCCGGCGAAAGCGTGTCGTCGAAATCGAACAATATATCCGTGACGAGGTTCATGGCCTATTATACTTTTTTCTGCAAATAAATTTCCTCGGACGCAAGCGTGAGGTCGGAGAACTTTTCCGGCGTTACCTTTGCGGATGCCGCAAGCTCCTCGTCTTCGTAGAATACGATCCCGACATGCTCGTCGAGCGCGCCTCGCTGGTCGAACCGTTCTTGGGTTTGCTGCTTGTTGGATTTCAGGAGCACCTTGAACAGCAATACCGGATAAAACTTCCAGTCGCGGTAAAGCGCGATGAGCTTTATATCCGCGATATCTTCGTCGAGTATGCCGAGTTCCTGCTTGAGCTCGATGATCGCCATTTCGAAAAGCTGTGCCGAGCTGGTCACGACGATCTCGTCCTTTTCAACGGCACCGCCGAATATCGCGACGGTCTCGAACCCTTCCTTGACCCGGCTGTTCCTCTTTCCGAGAACCTGAAGGCCCTCTTCGGTCTTGACGATCGTCTGAACAAGCAATCCGTTCGCGAGGAAGTTAGGGCCGTATACTTTTCCGAGAATCCAATTCGTTGCATTCGTACCCTGCAATTCCTTGAAAGCGGTTTCCCCGAGGCTCAGAAGAAGCGTGTCCTCGAGTTGGTGGTAGTTCAGGCGATAGACCGTCGACGGCCTGAGCGGCAAAAGCCCCACGCCGATTCTGCCTTTATTCGCGTCTTGCCAACACTGCTCGATGACCTCGTCGACTATGGCGTTGGTCTCGCGATTGTTCGCTTCCAATACCACGGCAACGTCGTCGACGCCGAACTCGCCGTGCGCGAGCACTTCATATGAGTGCCAATTGTAGGTTTCTGCCATACGAGAAGTATAGGTCAAAAAGGTATACGAATAAATTGGCAAAGCGGACTTTGCTGGATGCGGATATTGGTCGGTGGTAGAATACGGCTCTATCTCAGGCAGTACTGTGTGCTGCAGCCGTGCTCCGACAAGATCCTAGCAGACCTGAAACGCTTCTCGAAACATCACTATGGCATATTGGCTTTTCTAATGGTCAGTGCACGTAAAAGTGGCGTTTTCATGCAGGATTCACCTTGTTTGACCAGACACAAATTGTACACAAGAAGTACCAAAATAACGGAAATAAAAGGCTCTTAGTGGTTGCCTGTTTCCTGTAACTAGTGTATACTCCCTCTATCTTGGATATTTAACGATACTATTGACATGAACACCAAAATTATCTCTGCCGTTGAGGAAAATAAACTTAAAAAAGACATCCCCGCGTTTAAAGTTGGGGATACATTGCGACTTGGCCTTAAGGTCGCTGACGCTAAGGAAGGCGAGAGAATCCAGTACTTCGAAGGGATTCTCATCAGGGTTTCAGGCTCCGGCCTCGGAAAGAACATTACTGTCCGCAAGATCGGCGCTAACGGCGTCGGTGTAGAGCGATTCATCCCGCTCCATGCTCCGGTTTTGGCGTCAATCAGTGTCGTTAAGGAAGGCAAAGCTCGAAGGGCTCGTCTATATTACCTTCGAGACCGTATCGGTAAGGCTGCTATGGCGGTTAACGAGCGGGTTAAGCAGGCAGAGAAGAAATAACTTTTTTTGAATGTATCACCGGGGACAAGTGCCCCGGTTTTTTTATTGCCGGAACATTGAAGGTTGTTCCGGGAGCTGATTCCCCGGGGCAAATACATGGAAGTAGCTATACTCGTCCCCGATGCCGGACGGAGTGTAGTTTACCCAATCTTGCATAAAGCATTTCATGGTATAGGGGATATCCATTGCCTGAACTGCTGCATCCACTTTGTACTTGAGCGCTTCGGCCAAAACCATTCTTTTCACAACCGCAGTAATCGCGGTAATACCCGCGGGCACCGGCCTTCCGCAATACTCATCAATTTCCCGATACTCCTCGCGGAATGTTTCGCGGTAATCTCGCGATAGCGGGTACAAATCATCGCTTTTGAAGAAATCATACAATCCTCCAGAAAGCACTTTGACGTGTCTGCGAAAAACGCTATATTTCCTGCCGGAGAGAAGGCGTTCTTTTTCTCTTGCTATACGATAATACTGGTCCAGAACCGGACCAATGCCGGCTGCAATCGACAATCCGTGCAAAAGGAACAGAGCTCTATTCCTCTTGTTTAACCAGAGCATACTGTACAATGCCGAACCCTCGCCAAGCGCCAAGTGGAATTCTGGTATACCGTACGCGCGATGCGCTTTGAGTGCGCTTGCTTGAGTTGCGCGTTCCTCGCGGGAATTCTGAGGCAAATGGTAGAACATATTGAGATTTTCCGGTGAAGACGCAACAAGGGCGTGCAATAATCCGACCGCGACGATGTCGAAGTTCTGGGGGTATCGCGTATTCATCTCCTGATCCGCTTCTTGCACAAGATCTCTCAACATATAGCCGATTATACACGCAACTTAATATTACTATCTGCTTTGCTATACTTCGGGTATGTCAGTAGCCCTACATAGACCAGAAGATATCGGATTCCATACGTTCGCTACGGTTGAGCATCTTACGACAAAGTACCAGATCGGATCGCGAAGGACACCAGACGATTTCGCCCCTCCGCCGGGATCCAGGCCGTACTTGTCTATATCCCCGGCAATTGAAGATATGGAGATGGCACAGCACGTCGTCGTCGCGATACACCAAGCAATCGGCGGATTATTCCCGTCCGGCGTTGCGGGATACGGGGTATCCGCTCGGGAACGGATTGCCGTCATCGACAACAGGAGACTCGCAAGCTGGACGCCGCTTCGGGTTGACGCCCTAAATAACCGCGATACGCCGCTTACGCCCGATGAGCGTGAAGTAGGGGGGACGTTATATCACCAATTGCTTACCGACCAGCAGGAGCTTCCGTTAAGCCTGTACATGGAAGACGAGTTCTGGCGGCTCATGATGGCGTACAACGGAACGCCCGTCGGCCGAGATACGGTCGAGAAGCTCGTCGCTGCGCTCTGGGGATCGAATACCACCAAGGAGCTGCCGAGCATTCCATCCGCGTGGGAAATACCCGTGCTCGCATACCCTGCGCCTCCGGCTAGAATTGGTGCTATCCAGCATTATCTCCAGAAGACTATCGCAACCCTCGATCGGGCGTTCCCGGACATGACCGTCATAGGAGGAGGCTTTGAATTCCGCGAGGGCGACTGGCACCTGTTCATGCCCAATTACGGAAATACCGGTATCGTTCCTGCCCACCTCATGACGCTTACCCTAAGCAGCAGGGACTCGACGGAATACCGTTAGGTGTATAATCGGGACATACCTAAATAATCATGGCTAAACAGTATTATCTTGAATTAGGGCGGAAAACCTACGTCGATATTTGCGATGACCAAGTCGATGAGAAAGCCCCCCCAACTGCGTTATTCATGCGTGCACTCGATTGGAGAGGGGATCAGCGGATCGATGAACCGTTTACGATGGCATGTGTGCTTTACCCCGGATCGACGCCTACAATAAAGGATACGATGGGGAGGATACTTACGAACCTGAGAAAAGATGATGTTTTGGGGAGTATCGGTGTGGTTACCGGCGTACAGCTCGATGAGCAGACAAGCGATCCCAATGTCGTGAAAGAACAGACGGCGGAAAAAAGGTCGAGCTATGTGCCGAATATTGCGAGAAAAATGCTTGTGTACGTATGGCCGCATAAAATGGGGCTGCCGGAACTCAGGCCCGATCAGCGCCTTTGGATGAATGCCGTGTACAATCTTACCGCGACTGCTGCCTACGATACTTCGAAACAAGCGAAGCTCTGGATGCTCGATGCCCAAGTCGGAAGGGTAGCGGCAGGCGTAAGTCAAGATCTTGTTCCCGTTTACCGGGCCATCATGTCGGGTAATGTCATGGAAGCCAAGCGCAGGGAGGCAATGAGCTCAATGCTGGCGAACGCTAATCTTGAAAGTGTTACGGGCCCGCTCGAATCAGAGCAGCCGAGGACAAATCCGTTATTGTACCTTCCCGTATCCGAAGACGACGGTAAAACGCTCGTCGCACACCGCGCATGGTGGTGGGATATTTTCACGGTCAACCCGAGAAATCCCGAAAGGGCTTACAGGATCAACGATAAGGGGCTTCCGCCGCACCTGAAGGTTGGTTCAAGCGAATAGCCTAGCTCTTCTTGAAATCGCTTACCGACCAGATCCTGTTGAGTATCTCCTGATACTCAGGCTGGTCGGGTTTTAATAAGATGGGCATACCCTTGTCGTAAAGATAGAGTTGGTGAGGGAAGAGCCGGATATTGACGAGCTTTTTCCCGACGTAGTTCATCTCCAGACTCATGCCTTGCCGCGTTTCGGTGCTCCACATTTGGTCGAAGATAAAATTTCCCATGCAATAGAAGACGGGTTTGTCGCCTCGGAACTCGATTTCCTGTACCCAATGCGGATGGTCGCCTAAGATGACATCGGCCCCGTTCTCGGTGAGCAGCTTCGCGAGATTTTTCTGGTACGAGAGCGGCTTGGTGATATATTCCTGTCCACCCCAATGCATGATTACGAAAATGAAATCGGGCTTCAGGTCTTTCGCTCGCTGCAAAAAGTACTTGATGCGCTCCACGTTCGGCTCGTACTTCGTGGTCCTTCCGGCAGAATCGATCTCCCAATCGGAGATGGAGGCGGCACCCGGCTTGTTCGCCATAGCCCATTCTTCACGTCCGGGGGTATCGTTGAAGCCGAGATAGGCTATTTTCAATCCGTTCACTTCCACGAGCACCGGCTTTCCGGCGTCGTCGTTATTCACGGTTGATGCACCGATATGCTTAATGCCCAATTCGTCGAGCTTCTTTTGCGTATTGTCGATAGCCGAGGTACCTCCGTCAAGGATGTGGTTTGCAGCCAAACTGTAAAGATCGATGCTTGATGTTTTGACGCCGTCCATGAATTTGTCCGGCCCGACGAACTGTAGGCAGTGGTCGCAAAACTTGCCGTTCCCTTGCACCGGGGCTTCCCAGGTAGACGAGAGGAAGTCGAACGTTTCGAAAAGCGGACGGGTCGAATCGAATAGATGGGCGTAATCGTTGTTCCACGACTTTTCGATCCAATATTGGACGCCGCGTGCGGGGATCATAGAACCGGTATGGCCTAACTTCGTGAGTTTGGCGTAATCGTAGTTAGCGACATCGTCCTGCTTATCGATGGTAGTTATCCTCTTCTCGACGACTAGGGGATATTTTGCGAGATCGGCTTTCTTGTCGAAAAGGAATTGATTATCGATTTCCAGGGTCTTCAACTTGAAACTTAATTCATCAACCCGTTGCACGCCTACATTTGTTTCGTCGGTATTGAGCTTCAGGGTCAACGCGTCATTTGACTCGACGGTAACGAGAGTTGCGGCAGCTAGTGCAGAAATCGACGCGATTTCATCCTTGTCCTTGGCTTGGACGTACACTGTCTTCCCGACAAGATCTTTCGATGCGATAGAAATTATCTTGTTCTTGAATCCGGTGACGAGCGCGTAGTACGTCTTTTGGGTATGCGTATACGATGGAGTCGTTGGCGTCGGCGTGATGGTTTGTTTCGGAGAGGAACTGATAACGCTACTCGATTGCGACGGCGACTTCGCCGAACGAAAGAAATAATATCCTGCGCCGCTCACAGCAACGAGCAGGATGCAGATTACACCGGCCAACTTGCCTTTCATAGCCTATTGTAAAACTATTGGGAGATTTGCACTATGCGATTCAACGTTCAAACAGCAGATGGCCGACGTACCGCGGGTGCAGACTTCCGGGCATAGAAATCTGGGTGGAGCGCGAGTACCGTATTGAACGGATTCGCTTTCGGATCGGTGTCCCTAAATTGGATTTGCGCGATGATCTCCTGGCGGAGGTACGAACCTTGCCTTTGTCGCTGCAACGACATGCTGTTTCTCGGGTACCTTTGGTTGGCGCCGTCCAATACGATCGATACATCGAACATGCTTTCGTGTATCGCGACATATGGCGAATTCGTCTCGATGCGAGAAATCAACGCGAGGTCGTCGGGGTCAAGGAGTGTAACGATGCTCAGTAGTTCCTTGAGCCTGCCATTCCGTTCTTCGAGGGGAAGGGTATCCAGCCGTTCGATTTCTGCCTTCTTGTTCTTCCATAATGAGACAACTGATGCAGCCCAAGACGGATTGTGCTTGGCAACATCTGCAACTCTTCCATGGTACAGGTCGAGAATTTCTGAAAACCGCTCCAGCGTCCATCGCTCAGCAAACATCTTCTCGATAAGAATGAGGTCGGCTTTCCTATCGTCGACGGCCGTTAACTCAAGCGCCGCTTCATATACCTTCGGGATCATGCGCGCAGCAATAGGCGGGGCGATACCGAGCGGATTCGATTCGTCGACGATATCCATGAGCGTGTCCGGGTTGATGTGTCCCAACCTCGCAGCCTGCAGCAATCGATGGGTCAAAGCGAGCGCTACTGCCTCGTCGTGATCTAAATGTTCGCCAGATGGGGGGAGATTTCTTTGCACATCGTCGTAAATCGACCGGGCAGCATCGAGCCCGGTGAGCGGTTGCGCCTCTGAGATCTGCGCCTGACGATCGCCGCCGGCTGCGCTCTCTGATGTCCCGGAATCAGTAAGAATATCACCCTGCATGGCTAATACTAAACAATTCGGCTGACTATATAAATATATAAGGAGCCTCATCCGTTTATGCTATGATGACTCTACAGAGATATGAAACGGATAATCGCGGTGTTGCTCATCCTTTTTGTGGCTGCCGTTGTTCCGCATGCAAGGTCGGCAAGCAACCCGGTATCTTCATTTGATGGCATAACCGCAGATGGGATACTGTACGGCTGGGCTTATGACCCTGATGCATCTTCCGTTTCCATCGATGTGCACATATACATCAATGCTCCCGCAGGATCGGCTGGAGCAATCGGAATCGGATCGTTCAAGGCAGACGTTTCCCGCCCGGATATCAACGCGACGTTCAATATCACCGGCAACCACGCATTCTATTATAGAATTCCGGAACCGTACCGGTCGCAATCCCATACGTATTACCTGCATGCAATCGATACGAATGGGGGAGTGAACGTCGTCATCCCAGGCTCGCCCAAGCTCTTCGCCCCACCGTACAATACATCGGTCGCGCTCAATAGCTTCGGGTTCGGAACGCTCAACGTGGGCATGACGTACCATCAGTCGAAAATCGGTTGGCCTTCCCCGAATTACGAATACAGCGGCCATATGCTGTATACCGGAGGCAACCCCCCGTACCGCATCTGGTACGGCGCCCGATGCTTCTACGACTCCTCCAAGAATTGCCAAATACCGGTTAACGGAAGCTATACTGGCTCCAACCCGTACGGCGGTGACGGCGATCATGTATTGTTGGCTACTTCTTCTGACGGAACGAACTGGACGACCAGCAAGACCCCGGTGATCAGGCCAGGTCGGTTCGAAGGGCAAAACGCCAATAATTACGGTTGGAATAACGGATTGGACCCTACCATGGTGCAATGGAACGGGGCGTACTACATGATCTACCAGGTAGAAATCGAGTCGTATGATTCCTTGAGGAAGCTTGACCGTTCGGCCCTCTGCCCGAAACCGTCCGACCCGACGAAAGTGCGGCAATGCGACCGATTCCTTATCGCCAGATCAACCGACCTGACGACCTGGACGAAAAACGACAGCCCGATAATCGATAATCTCCCGAAAGAATCGATGGTGTATTGGCCGAAAGCCGTCGTGGTTGACGGGCAAATTTGGCTTTACTTCATGTACTTTCCGAGCGCGGTCACCGGCAATTACCAGGCCGACGGAACCTATCTCATAAAATCGACCGATATCGCGCACTTCGACTTCAACAACAGGATCAAGGTAAACGGTGATGCAAGCAACGGCCAGCATGCGGTACTTTGGCCGAACGATCCAGCGAAGCGTATGCACGTTGTTATGACGACGAATTGGTCCGCAAGCAACCAAGGTGCGCATATCATGGTGCCGACGCTCTCGTTCAGCAAGGATGGCGTAAATTGGAAATTCAGCGATACGAACGCGCCGATGGCTTTTCCGCAGCAATTTTCCTCTGAGGCAAATGTATTCTGCGGAATCGGCACCCAAGTTAACGGCGGCGTCCCCATGAACGGAAACAATCCGCAGGCAATGTACGTCTGTGCATCATTCGACGGTACGAACGGCGAAGCCGGCAAAGCAGACCTCATCGGCGGAACGCTCACCTTCGCGCAAGCAAGCGCAGCGCCGACGGCAACGCCGACGCCGACGCAAGTTCCTCAACCGACAGCAACTCCTACCACAAAACCATGCAGCAAATCGCTCGGTGACGCAAACTGCGATGGGCTCATCAACCTCACCGACTTCGAACGCTTCCGACAAGAATATACCGGACTGCTTACCACTAAAACTTCCGATTTCACCGGCGACGGCAAAGTAACCCTCATTGACTTTGAGACATGGCGGAGAAACTTCAAGTAGCTTTGCTACGCCGAAGTTTTTCGGCCATGACCCATGCACAAGCAAAGCGTAGGGCGGAGACATGGCGCAGAAACTTCAAGTAGCTGGATTTTCATCTCGAATTTTCCTAAAGTCTTCATAAGTGAGGAGTTCTAGACGACTTAGCACTGACATCGAAAAGAAGCTACGGCTTCGGATGGAAGGTCGCAAGCCGAAAGCGAGCCTTCTGCAAAAATACAAACCGCACCACAGCTGGTTCGTGCGCGAGCACGACGGAATACACGGGATTATGCACGAGGCGCGGGTACTTGTCTGGCAGGAAATACTCTGCACGATAACCGAACTAGACGCGGATCGTGATGGGTTGAGAATTGCAGCTGCCGCACATGACACGCAGCGCTGGGACGATCTCGACGATGATCCCCACGGTGAACGGGCGGCAGCCTGGCTAGACGAACAGGGCGCCGAACATTTCTCGTTCGCACATGAAGATTCCGTCAAAACGGCCAAGTATCTCAGTACCTGGCATGTACCGCATGACCATCATGCGCCGGCGGTAACAAACGAGCTTGCCATTTTCAAGGACGCCGATGCGCTAGACCGCGTCAGGACGGACGATTTGGACGAGCAATATTTGCGCTTCGAGGAATCGAGGTATCTCGTGCCGCACGCATGGAAGCTCTTTCAAGAATCGGAACGAAGAAAAGCTGAATACGTCGACTTATTCGAATGTGTCCTAGAGACCGCGCTACTCCTGGAATTAATTATACCGTAGCAATTGGAGCGCGCATTCTTCGCATATATTTTTGCCTCCCAGTTTTGTCCCTTCGGGAACGCTGCCTATCTTCGATACGTCCGCTCAAAACATGAAGTCGGCCAAAATATATGCGAAGAATGCTATAGATACATGCGATAGCTCTCATCCTCACCGGCACGCTCATAACCCTTTTTATTGATTTCATGCGTAGTTCGTAAATTAAAAGTGGAGAAGGCACAGTAAAATCCTGACTTCATGTTTTGAGCAGGCCGTATCGAAGATAGGCCAGCGATGGCGGAGCCACAAAACTGGGAAGGATTTTACTTTGCCTTCTCCACGAACTACGAACCGCGCTTGAAGATATCTTCAATGATCTCTTCGAGCGGCACCGACTCGATAGTAATATCCAACAAATGGAACTTCCCCGATACGTTAGATATCAGCTCGGTCATTTGGCTGTTGTCCACCTTATACAATAGCGAATCTTCCTTGCGTTCGGTGATCTCGCCGATTTTCGGCAGTTCGCTTTCGCCCGGCATGGTTTCGAATATGAATCGCACGAATCGGTTTTGCTTGTACTGGTTGGTTAGCTGCTTGAGGGAATCGTCGTACACTTTCGATCCTTCGTTTATGACGACGACGCGTTCGCAAACCTGCTCGATGTCATCCATATCGTGCGACGTGAGGATGAGCGTGATGTTCGAGTTTTGCTGAATGTCCTTGAGGAATTTCCGGATATTCTTTTTCGCGATAATATCGAGCCCGATTGTCGGCTCGTCGAGGAAGAGGATTTCCGGGGAGTGGAGAATTGCGCCGATGAGCTCCATTTTCATGCGCTCGCCGAGAGACATCTTCCGCACCTGCGTGTCCAGGAGCTTGGTGACTTCGAGCAGTTCGGTAAGGTTTTTTACGCGCTCATCGAAGGTCGCTTCTTCAATTTTGTAGATTCTGCGAAGCAGGCGGAAGCTTTGGTTCGGAGTAAGGTCCCAGTTGAGCCCCGACTTATTGCCCATCACCAATCCGATTCTCATGAGGAACTCTTTCTTGCGTTCGAACGGCTTAAATCCCAAGACGCTCACTTCGCCGCTCGTCGGGTAGATAAGGCCCGTCATCATCTTGGTCGTCGTCGTCTTGCCGGCGCCATTAGGACCCAGGAATGCAACCGCTTCGCCCCTGGTCACTTCGAAGGAAATTCCCTTCACGGCTTCCTTCGTCTTGTACTCGGGTTTGAAAAGTCCTTTTATGAGACCTTTATTGCCCCTTATTTTGAATTTCTTGTAGAGGTCTTTGACCTCGATTACTTTTTCTGTGCTCATGATGATGCCGAACTGTAATTACGCAACGCAACCTGCCACATTTTGATCTTCAACAATAGGAATAATACGGTAACGATTGCCGATACCGCAAGCATGATCAACGGATCAGACCTTCCCACGACAACCGAGGCAGTTACGGGGGACATAAGCATCACGGGAATAATCGTGGTGAGGACAAACTTGAATATCCCCGTGTAGGAATCGTACGGAATGCGATTCGCATCCATGAAGGCCACGCTGACATCTCGGATCTGCTCGCCTTTTTCATACCAAAAAACGGGGAGCGCGCAGATGAACTCGTAGCAGTGCTGCGAGATCTGACCGAGGAAAAATACGATGATGCCTGCCGCAACCCGAAGCGGCGTCGTATGGATAGAATGCCAATCGATAATATACACGAGCGTCGCGAGGGCAGGCAGACCGTCCCGGAGTATGGAGAGAATCCTGAATTCCTTGACGCTAACATAGAATAGCGTGGGAAGCGGCTTGGTAAGCAGGTTATCCAGCTCTCCCGTATTGACGCTGTCGACCATCGAGTTGATATTCTCGATGCTCCAAGCATAGGCGAGGTAGAAGCTCATTTGCCCGAAGAGCGTCATCAGCAGGATCTCGTCCTTCGAGTAGCCGCCGATTGTTTTGACGTTAGCGAAGAGAACGTTGACGAACACGATATACGACGCGACGTACATGATCGTCGAAAAGACATTACCCCACTTGTTCGCAAGCGAAGAAGCTTCTGTCTGTATCGTCGCTCTCGCGTTCAAGGCGAGTATATCCCAGCGCTCTGTTATGTAATTTTTAAATGCCGACAGCATCATATTTTCTCAATGATCGATTCCAAACGAAAAGTGCGATAAACGGCAACGTCCATGCCCAGGCGAGCGCAGAAAACATCAAGTGCTTAAGCTCGGGCGTGAGCGAAGTGCTTTGCAGGGCGGTGATGGGGGCATACAGGACGCTTGCGAACGGGAGAGATAGGACGATATTCCTGATACCCGAGGGAAAGAAGAAAAGCGGAACGTAATTTCCCGAAAGTATCTTCGTTATATGGGAAAGTACGCTTCTGACGCTGCCCGCCTCGGTTGTGTAGAACTGGAAGCAGGCGATGATGATATTCAGGGAGAATGAAATAATGATCCCCAGGCAAAAGAACGGTATCGAGAGGAGGACGCCGAAGAGGCTCTTGTTCGGGTTGAGCGCGATGCCCGCCACGAAATACAGCGCGTCGACCATGAGCAAAACACCGTATTGGCCGACATACAGCGATGCAAATAGGTGCGGGATCACTTCGAGAGGCTTCATCAGGTAATTGTTCACGGCGCCGTTCTTGATCGCTTTTTGGATCGAACGCCCGAGCTTGTAATCGCGAAGGAGCATGAGCCCGTTAAGCGCTGTCGCGAACAAGAAATACGAGACGGTAAAAATGAGCGGCTTCGGATTGTCGGAATCCTTGAGCGTAACCGACCAAAAGAAAATAAGGAAAAAGAAAATTATAAAGCGGCTGACCAGCATCGCTGCGATCTCATGCGGATACTGAAGGTACTTCAAGAAGTTGGTTTTGATTATTTCGTAATATACGCCCATCAGTTAATGAACTGGAATTAAGGACACTCATACGAAGTTTGCTGGAAAAGCATCTGGTCCTTCGTGCAGGTTTTCATCCGCGCACCAAAGAACAGAAAAGGATGCACAGAATATACTATAGCAAATATATACATGTCAACGTAAGCCGGTTTTCGCTACGAAGAAGCCGATGTGTAATGTCTAAGCGCCATATTCCAGAGCTTGACCTTAATTAAAACAGCGAATAGCAATATGACCGCAAGGATCGCAAGCGACTGAAGTGCAGGTGTTTTCCCGAGGGTGACCGAAGATGACAAGCCCCCCGTTATCGCGATCGGGATTATGGTCGTAAATATCGCCTTCAAGAAATTCGGATACCCCTCGAATGGAATATCCTGCTCGGTAAAGTTCCTGGAAAAGTAAAACACTTCACGGCTTTCCCCGATCCAAAACACCGAGAGGGCGAACGCGAATTCGAAGACGTGGAATATGACCTGACCCATGAACAACACGATAAACCCGGCGAAAAGATTGACCGGAATAATTGCCAAGGTCCTCCAATTGACGAGCTGGGCGAAAATCGCAATCGTCGGTACACCTTCCTTGAGAAAATCGATTACGGAAATATTCTTGAACGTAACGTAAAAGAGCGAGGGGAGCGGCTTGGCAAGCACGAGATCTAAATCGCCGCGGTTTACATCAGTGATCATAGACAGGATATTACCCATGTCCCACAATCGAGCCGTACAGTGGGCAACTTGCCCCATGAAAATAAGGAAAAACATCTCGTTTCTCGAATAGCCCGCAATCGAATCGACCTTCGTGAAAAGCACGCTGACGAATATGATCAGGCTTACGTTGTATACCATGAACAATACGACCTTAAGCCACTTGGTCATAAAGTACGCGGTATCGATTTGCCACGAATTGATCGTATTCACGACCAGGACATCGACATACACCGAAAGCTTGTTTTTATATTCCGATAGCCTCATATCTCTTAAGAGCTCGTCTCCAAGTAAGGAGAGAAATAATTAAAAGGGAAATACCCCATGCCGCGCTCACGGCGAACATCCCAATAGCTGATGGATTAACCTGAGATAGGTACAGAGTTTGGATGGGGCTGTAAACCATTGAAGGAAATGGCGTGTACGATACCGCTCGTTGAAGCGTCGGCGGAAAAAACGATAAAGGAATAATTGATCCCGCGAGAATCTTCGCGATGTTAGCAAATATCAAGCTGACGGGCCTTGCTTGGGGCGTGTAGAACCCGACGATGCCGATCAAAATATTGAAGGAAAGAGCGATGAGACCTGCCGAGAGGAGGGCGATCGGGAAAAGGGCGAGTCCAATAGCGGTCGTCTTGCCGGAGATGAGTAACCCTGCAACGAAACTGATAGCAGCCAAAGAAAGAGTCAAGCCCTTTTGTCCAAGCGTCGCCGCATACAGATACGGAATAATCTTTACCGGTTTGATGATGAGATTGTTGATTTCGCCGCTCATGATGCTTCGCTGCATATTCCAGGCGAGGTCGACATTGATAGCCATCAAGAACTCGCTGATAGCAGTCGCTACCAGAAAGTAGGAAATAAGCTCAGTAGAGCTGATGGTAGTGCCGCTTGAGGAAACGATATTCCAAAATAATATCAGCATTGCCACCTTAACGATCCTGCCGAGCACCGCGAAGCAGATTTCGAGCGGGTACGTCAGGAACTTCAGGAGGTTGAATATAAAAATATTGAGATACATTTACGATGATGCTGATGTGTAATTCCTAAGCGCCATATTCCAGAGGGCAACCTTCATGTACATGAAGGCGCCCGCAACCAAGCCGATGCCGACGATGGAGATCAATGGCGACTCTTTCCCGAGCATAACCGATGCCGCAAGTACATTGCAAGGTAGCATCGGGATGATAATCGAAAAGAAATATTTGAGCGTTCGACTGTATCCCTCGAAGGGGATGTTGTACTGGAAAAAAGGCCACGATAAATTCACGAGCTCCGAGCTTTCCCCGTTCCAGAATACCGGTATCGCAAGCAAGAACTGGAAACCGTGGATAGCGATCTCGCCTAAGAGGCAAACGAGGACGCCGGCGGGAAGCGTCCACGCGGTAATGTGGAGATCTCCCCAGTTAATGAGAAACGCATAGAGAATCGATGGAGGAAGCATATCCCGAAGCAGCGTAATCGAATTGATCCGCTTGAGGCTTACGTAGAAAAGCGCTGGAAGCGGCCGAATCAGGACAAGGTCGAGATTCCCCTGGTTCACCTCCGACACGAGCGTGATAATGTTTTTGTAGCTCCATGCACCCAAGAGGAAGTAATTTATTTGTCCCACGAGCAACACGAAAAGTATCTCGTCGCGCGTATACCCGGCGATCAGGTTGACGTTCGAGTACATGACCTGCACGAAAAGAATCATCACGATGTTGTAGGCGAACGAGGAAACGATCATGCTCCACCGTCCGAAGAAATACGCTGTATCGATTTGATACGTGTTGGACGCGTTGATCCGGACGATATCCCAGTAGTCAGCGAGCTGTTGTTTAAATCCCGATAGCTTCATAGCGTTTTATGTAATGCCTCCACACGAGTATACCCAAGATCGGCATGATTACAGCCCACATCGCAGCGATCGAAAGGCTCATGAGCGAAGCAGAATCGATACCCGCCTGGTGCAAGGCATTTGACGGCCCGAATACCATGGACGGAAACGGTGAGAGCATGACGATTGAGCGGATGTGCGATGGAAAAAAAGATATCGGCACCAACAGCCCGGAAAGCAGCCGAATGATATGCTGGATCGTTGTCCGTATCCCCATAGAATCGGTAACGGCAAACGTAATTGAGCCGCCGATAATGTTGAACCCCAGCGAGATGAATAGCGCGCAGACCAAATAGGCTATAAACAAGCCGAACGCCGCAAAACTCTTGGGGGGCATCAGGATAATTCCGGCAATGAACGACACCGTGCCGAGCAGGATATTCAACCCAAGCCTTCCAAGCGTTGAAAAGTAGAGGTAGGGGATAATGCGAACCGGCTTTATCAAGTAATTATTGAGCTCGCCCCGCATGATCGTATCCGAAAGCTTCATGGCAAAGGTTAAGGTCTGCGCCATAACGAATTCGTTGACGGCGCCGGCAATCAAGAAGTACGAGGATATTTCCCGCATATCGACATGCTTTGTCGTCGTTCGGGAAATAGTAAGCCAAAATAGAATGACCAGGATAATCTCGAAGAACCTCCTGAAGACCGATCCGAGGATTTCGAGCGGGTATGCGAAGTACCGGGAGAAATAGAATTTGAAGACGTCCAGGTACATGCCCATAAGATGGATTATACCTGCTCCTGGAAGAGATTTTTAGGTGCCGATCGATTGTACGGTGTCCCGGTTGTATCGGTTTAAACGTTAGGCTAGTACTGGTAACGTATCGGGAGTCAAAATTCCGCGAGTGTACATTCTGATTGCTTCCCGAATTGCTTGCCGCTGTTCGTGAACAAGGTGCGTCGCGATGGAGAGCATCGAGATTTTCGGAGGATCGAGCTTAAGCCGCCGTATTGCTTCGGCGTGGTCCATGCGAATTCTCCCGACGGCTTCCCCGCATGGGGCGGACGGCATTCCGGGGAGTGGATTAACGATAGCCATACAGGTGACATACCGGCGCACATGGGCGTGATCGTAGGAACGGTACGCAACTGAGAGGGCGAATGGATGAAAGTATACGACTTCGGCATTTGCCTCTTCCCGGACTTCACGCTCGAACGCCGTTCGCAGCGATTCGCCCGGTTCGACGTGGCCTCCGGGTAGCATCGGTTTTCCGGTTCTCGTGGTGCCGTAAACGCATAGCTCGGGTCGGTACAAATCGAAGCAGAAACCGTGGATTGCGCATACAGGCCCGATCAGCCCCCCATGTTCGTTCGAGAAATAAGCCGGCGCGACAGGGAAGTAAGAATCGCGCGTGTACTGGTAACCCGAATCGTGTTTGTTGTGGTAATACTCGCTAACGGCTTGTGGCATTGACCTATAATTATATCACGCCACGCCGTTAAACCCCGGCAGCACGCTCTTCCAAGGCTTCTTGCGTCACATGGAGCACGACCATGCAGCAACCGGCCGGGTAGGAGAGCGGTACGACCTCAGCTTGTGTGAGGTAAAGGTCAGAACCCCTCAAGACACCGGAAACCACATCCCAGTCATCGGTTAGACGTGCCTGCAATGCCTCGCGGTCGCCTGCGTCGAAGAAAAGCGCCAGCTGCTGTACTGGGGTGTGGTGGTTTATGATCATGTGGTGGTCGCCTCCAATAATTGCGGTTATCCAATACGCAATGGGCATGGTGCCTTCGTAAATATTCAAACGCTCGCCAGTAGAATCGAGAGTAAAATGTTTACCGTCATCGCCAGTGGCGCTAAATCCCGTTTCAGCCATAATAAATATATTGTATGTCTATATTTCACCTGTTTTGCTACCATTCAGGTATGGAAAAAGCTTTGGCATGGGTACAAGAGAACAAGGACTACATCTTGTCGGATATCAGGGAGCTGTTGAGTATCCCCTCGATTAGCGCCGAGTCTAAGCACAAAGACGATGTGCTTGCGGCATCGGAATGGGTTAAGCGGAAATTCGAGGCGCTCGGCATGGAGGCGCAGGTTTTTCAGACCAAGGGGCATCCCGTTGTATATGGTCAAACAGCTCAAGATCCCAATAAGAAAACGGTTCTGGTCTATTTCCATTACGATGTGCAGCCGGAGGGTAATGAAGCGGAATGGAAAACGAAACCCTTCGAACCGACGCTTGAAGACGGGAAGATGTACGGGCGCGGAACGACCGACGATAAAATGCAGGGCATGATCCACGCGTACGCGCTTGAGGCGCTTTCAAAGAGCGGAGAAGCGGTGCCGGTCAACTTCAAGTTCGTAATCGAGGGTGAAGAGGAAGTATCTTCCCCCAATGTTATGGATGTCATCGAAGCGAATGCCGATCTTATGAAATGCGATTACATCGTTATCTCCGACGGCCCGATGCTCTCGGAAACGCAGCCGAGCATGGAAGTCGGTGCGCGGGGAATTCTCTATACGCAACTTCGCGTTACGATCGGGGAAAAAGATATGCACTCCGGGCAATTCGGCGGATACGTCAAGAACGCGAATATGGAGCTCGCGAAAATCATCTCTAAACTAAAGGACGAGGACGGTAAGATTACGGTTCCGGGATTTTATGATGGAATCATCGACCCAACGCCGGAAGAGCTTGAAGGTTGGAAACAATTACCGGTAACCGACGAGCAGAACCGGAGCGATGCAGGGGTGTTCGAACTGGACGAGGGGGAAAAGGGATACTCGTTGTTTGAACGGAACTGGTCGCGGCCGACCCTTGAAGTAAACGGAATGTGGGGCGGGTTTACGGGAGAGGGGGCGAAAACTGTTATCCCGTACGAAGCGCGGGCTAAAATCAGCATGCGCCTCGTCCCCGGCCAGGATCCCGCGGATATCCTCGAAAAATTCGAAAAGCACGTCATCCTCTTGGCGCCAAGCGGCGTGAAGGTCGAACTCGAATGGCACGAGAAGGCACCGGCATTCCTCGCATCTCCCGATGACCCAGTATTCGGAATGGCACAGGATGCGTACGAGGAAGTGTACGGCACGAAAGCGCTGCTCGTGAGGACCGGGGGAACAATCGGTTTGCTGGCGGGGCTCAAGCGAGTATTCGATAAGCCGGTTCTCTTGATGAATTTCGGATGCCCGGACGAGGGGATGCATGCGCCGAACGAATTCATGCGCGTCGATAATGTAATGCGGGGCATCGAAACCAGCTTGAGGCTTTGGAACAAGTTGGCGTAAGGAAGGAAAAACGGTCGGCACGCATGATATGCCTTCGTGCGGTATAATACCGTTACTATGGATTTCGACGTATTGATTGCGCGAACGCTCTCGAAAAGCCAAATAGAAAGTCTCACCCACATCCTGGCCCATGAGATCATGCATAGCCACTACATTACGGTAAACCTCAGCGAGGTTCCCGTCTTCTACCATGAAGTGAACGAAGCCCTGAAGCAGGGAGAGAACGTCATGGCAATCGCTTTCGACGGAGACCAGGTGATCGGATCGGTTATCGCCAAATTGAAGAAAGCAGATTTCGAAAGCCATATCGTTCGGATATCCAAGCTTATCATCCACGAAGAATATCGACGGATGGGCGTAGCCTCGAAGCTGCTCGAAAAAATCGAAGACGAGCTCAAAATCATGGAAAAGACAAAGCTCCAGGTGAGCTATGTCGACGGCTGCCCAGTCGGCAATCTCTACGAAAACCGGGGATTCACGGTTTGGGGAGTTTCCCGCAAGGCTAAGATGCATAAGGGCAAGTTCTACGATGAAGTGTATATGGAGAAATTTATCTGATGGGGTATAATTTCCGTATGACTCTAGCTCAAACTACAGCACCGATGGGAGTTCTTCCCGGCGAATTCAACTTCTCGACGCCGGCATACGATCACCCTATGCCGTTATCCGTAGACGGTTATGCATTGTATTCGCTTAAGACAGGAGGCTCGGTAAGGCCAAAGTTTTGCGTGCCGGGAGCAGCTCACTTTTCCGAATACGATATCGAGGGATTGGGACTGGCAATCTATCGAAGCGATGAGTGCTCAACCGGCATCGTCGTCGTAAAGAGGTTGGCTCCCGCTATCATTAGCGCAGCAACCCTCTCCGGTTTTTTCGGCTCGAAAGTAATGACGCCCGCTCAATCGCTTTTCGAAGAATGGTACAACCCAGGCGGACGAAGAACTCCCATGAAGCTGGCATACGGCATCGCGACTTCGCAGCTCGTCCCGGATAACGGGGCAGCGCCGGAACCTCGATTCCCCGCTGCAATGGTAGTATTCGGCCAAATATCGTACCGATAAGTATTGTCTCGCATCGGCGCAGATCGGTTCCTACAGCTTTCTTTGAGCTTTCATCAGCTCGTCGATAATCAATAGGGAACCGGTCGCAAGCACGCCTTCGGCATCCTCGAACGGCAATCGATCGTACGCATACCGTAACGCTTCGCCAAGGTCGGGCTCCGACCTGAACTCGACGTCGATTTTGAGCTTTTCGAGGTCTGCGTCGGTAAAGCCGTCGATCGTTCCAATCTCCTCAACGCGCTTTGAACCGGTGAATATAATGAGCGTGCTGATTTTCGAAAGCATCGAAATGCTTTCTCCGATATCCTTGCGGTGCTTGTAACGGAACAGCGTAACGAACTTCTTGCCCGGATAAATCGCTTCGATCGATTCTACGAGTGCGCGAACCTTGTCGGGATTATGCGCACCGTCAACGATCGTCAAGGGATTGGTGCCGATCATCTGCATTCTGCCCTTGATCTGCGCATTCTCCAATCCGCTTCTCAGGGAGTCTTCGGTGATGAGGGGAAAATCAGCCGACGCGAGATGGCAGATTGCGGCCGCGAGCGACGCGTTATCGATTTGGAATGTGCCCGGCAAACGGATCGTCGCGCTTCTCAAATCGAGGTCCCTGAATTTCAGGTCGAAGAAGCTGCCCCTATCGCGGAACTTTTTGTTCGTGACGAAAATATCGGTATCGATAAAATACAGTTCAGACCCGGTATCGCGTGCCTTCTGCTGGATGATTTCGCGAAGGTATTGCTCGCGGATTCCCGTAACGACACGCGAATTCTTCTTGATGATTTCCTGCTTGTCGCGAAGAATTTCTTCCTTGGTATCTCCGAGTATAGACATATGGTCAAGCCCTACGTTCGTGACGACTTGGTACTCGCAGTCGATAACGTTCGTTCCATCGAGCTTACCGCCAATCCCGACCTCGATTACATTGATGTCCGTACGCTCATGCTTGAAATGCATGAAGGTCAGTACGAGTAGGATTTCGAAGTAGGAGGGGGGAGCGCCGAATTCCCGTTCCATCCACTCGATATGCGGCTGCAGCATTTTGAGGAGAAGTACGAACCGCTCTTTGGAAATTGGAACGCCGTTGATTTGCATCCGTTCGCGCATCGTCCGAATATGCGGAGATACGTGGAGCCCAACGCGGTATCCCGACTCTTTAAGAATCGAGGCGATAAACGTTGCTGTCGATCCTTTTCCCGAAGTGCCGCCGACGTGGATGTATTCCATATCCAAATGCGGATTTCCTGCCTTCTCAAGAAGATACTTGATCTTGTCCAGCCCGAAGTTCTTGTTCCATTTCGCATCCCGTACCGGGATATAGCTTTGGATAAATATAACCGCTTCGCGATACGTCATAGTTGGAATTATACCCGAAGGCCACTTTGTTGGAAGGGGAACCTCAAGATAATGTCAATATATTATAGCTATAGGGTGTATAATAATCGGTATGGCAATCGTTCGGGGGAAACAAGCGTATGTATACCGAGTTCTCACTCCTCAGGAAAATGAAGGGCCGTTTTTTTGGGCACGGCTTAATCATCAAGGAGAAACGTGCGGGGTAACGAACCTGGTATTGGCGGCAGCAAGCGATTGGGACGAGATGAGAATACTGTTCGGCGCTATCTACGATGATCCTACACAATACCGTTTTGTCGCACCGGATGGAGCTATCGTCGTCGGAAAGCCAAATACGCTGAGACGGTGCATGACCGCTACCTGTTTCTCGCCGTTGATTACGAGCGACATAATAGTAGAGGCAACTCCCGAAGAAGTTGCCCGCTTTTCCAAATCGTTTAGATAATTCAATTCAATTTGTAAACCAAGGTCACGTTCGCGGTTATTTCGTTCTCGCCCGGTTGGACGTTGAGATTGATCGGCGCGCTCGATCTGCTATCTGCGGCATTTACTGCCTTTGTTGCCGTTTCGTTGTACATGATCGGGTAGTTGTAGCTGTCTTCGATATTTTGGAGATTGCCCAATCTAAGTCCCGATTTTTCTGAAATTTTCTTCGCTTCGGCCTTAGCGTTATCGATTGCGGTTAGCTTCAATTCCTTCTCGATATCTTTCTGGTTGCTGACCGAGAATGAAAGACCGTTCACGCTGTTGATACCGGCTGCCGTTGCCTTATCGAGAATCTGAGCCACTTTGTCGATCATCTTCGTCTCTATATTGACTGACACCGTGGCGGTGTACCCGGTGAGCCGCTTTTGGTTTCCCGCAGTGTAGTCGTAATTGGGGCTGATATTGTAGTTCGATGTCTTGATCTCGTCTTCCTTGACGCCGATTGTCTTCACGGCGTCTGTCGCCTTATTGATGGCTTCGCTTGCGTTTTGCTGTACGGATCGAACGTCGGTTCCCGTAATGTCGGCAGAAAGATTGATGCGTGCGATGTCAGGTTTTACTTTCCTGCTAGCCGAGCCTTGAACCCTATATTGGTTTTGGTTGTTTGTCGTTGGCGAAACTTCCCGGACTTGCGAGAAGAACACGAACGTCCCGATGATTATAAGACCGAGCACTATCGCTGCGGTAAAAGTTGCCTTGATAAAGTAGGCAATAATGGATTGCACAATTGATTTATTGTCCGACATGATTGTTTCTATAAATAGTATGAGGTACGGGGGACAGGGGCGGTTTCAATTGTCATTTGTCAATTAATAATTGGTCAGCTGGTTAGGCTGGTGGGGCTAAGATGGTTTTTTGGATTAGGTTTTAGATATAATGGCGAATGGATGTTGTGGATAGGATTTTGGAAATTGTTGAGCTTATTCAAGAGCTTGCGTATAGGCATATCGATGAGCGGGGGCTGGCAGTCGATTATGCGACGATTTTTTCTCACAGTGAAGAAGAGTCTGATGAGCTTGTCGAGAAATCGAAATTCTTGGGGAAGGAAATCGATTACCATAATGGACCGGTATTTCAATTCGAAACGCCGCTCCAAACGCCCGCAGGATTGCTCAAAATTTTTCGCATCAGGAAACCAGATACCCTACGCCCTCAAAAAGGCTGTGGGGATCTCGTGATATCAGACTATCCGGCTTTCAAGAAAAAGTATTGCAGCCTCGAAAATCGCCAGTTCGAGATCATCCCGTATCCCGATTTCGAGATGATCGAGATCAAAGATCCAAGCATCGACGCCCTGGTTTATTTCCCCGACATTCCGCTCACGAGCGTGTACAAACTATGAAAAAATCACCCGCAATGCCGGGTGATTTTGTTGATTCAGGCTAGAATCAGTCGAACTTCGGAAGGTAATCCGTCTGATACCTTTCGGCGCATTCTTCGATGATCTTAACCGCTTCCGCAGCGTCGAAGAATCCTTCGACTTTGCAGGTGCCTGGTTTCTTGAGATCCTTGTAGTGTTCCCAGTAGTAGGAAGTTTCCTTCATAAAGTGCTCGCCGAGATCCTCAAGCGAGTTGATGTGGTCCATCCTCTTGTCGTCGTTAAGGACGGCGATGACTTTGTCGTCGGTTTCTCCGCCGTCGTTGAATTTCATGATTCCGATAATCCTCGCTTCAACGAGACAACCTTCAACCAACGGTTCGGTTACGCCGACAATTTCGATATCGAGCGGGTCGCCGTCGAGATCCCAAGTTTGGGGAATGCCACCGTACACGAATGGGTAAGATAGCGAAGAGTAGCCGACGCGGTCGAGCTTCAATTGGCCGGATTCGGTAATAATCTCGTACTTGTTGATAGAGTGCGAGTTTATTTCGACGATGCAGTTAACTACTTTTTTCTCATCATCTGCGAACGGGGGGAGCACATGGATGAGGTTGAGCATGTGCTTGGAAGGTTTATGATCGATATTTGCCATACGGGCCGATTATATGGGTTGATTCACGGTTTGTAAAAATAGCGCGTGGCAACCCGGGCGGGGCTAAACGCCTGTAATCATGCGAACTGCTGAGCGTACGACGTAATACGTGCCTACCATTACGGCCACGTTTGCAAATGATGCCGCAAAAGAAATGTTGCCGACTGATTCGTCTTGGGAAAATCTCGAACCCAAACCGAGGGGCTTGTCCAGGAGCGGTACGACTTTCCTCGAGCGGAGCAGTCCCCACACCCAGGTAGAGAACAGCAATGTAGGCAGAAGGAAGCTTTGGCCCGGTAGATTGAAGTTGGTCGCTATCGTATCGACTGAAGCCGCATTGATGCCCATAATAAAGCCGGGGTAAAGAAATCCCTGTACTAACGTTCGGGCAGTTTGCCATGCGGTAGGAAGACCCTCTTGACCGTATTGTGAGACTTTATCGCTGAATGTTGGTGCAGCAGAGATATTTTGATAAAAAGACATCATGTTCGAAGTATACCAAGAAGCGTTTACTTCAAAATCCTGCTGAGGATAAACAGTAATACGAAGAATAAGATGAACCCAAAGTAAAAGTAGCTCAAGATACGAACCCGCTTGGTACCTGCTTTCGTCGTGGGATAGTTGTTGAGCAACGGATACATCGGGTGGTTGAACTCCGGATTGTTGTTGTGCGACTCGAGGTTACGGGTCGTACTGCCCTCGTCCTCGGTCGGGATCGAGGCTTTTGTTGCTGCCATGCCTTATTGTATCGCTTTTTCATGTAGTGCATAAGCGATATTTATTTGGGCGGGCTGAGAAGCTATACTGTATGCCATGAACGAGATAACACTTCTGCAGGATCCGGGCCTGACGATTGCAATGCCTATGGCAACAGCGCGATTGCTTGACATCGACTGCGACAGCGATGACCACGCGAGGCTTATTTCCACTCCTTTCCACAATATCACCGATTTGGGGGATGCGGGCAAAATTTCGACGTTGATGATGCTGATTACGGGAGGCTCGCTGGTAAATTTCGCACCATTGATGGCATCGGCGGAAGGCTGGACCGAGAGGCTCCACGAAGAAATACGGATGGCGCATACCATTTTCTCGGTTGTCCGACTGAGCGCTGGACGTTACCAAGTCGAAAGGATAACGGGCGAAGAAACACCAGCACTCGGCGAAAATATATTTATGCAGGCAACGATGACCGAAAACCTGCTGAGATCTCCAGAAGAGAGGGTTACGCAGTTCGGAATGGTCGGTAGGAGGCAGCGCATGAGCTATTCGCAAGCCTACGTTCCCCTCGTAATCGCTACCCGGATCACGCGCGAAGGGTACGAATCGCAGCACGGCCTTCCATTCCGCCCGTACTATCGAAGGATGGCTGCAATCGTAGTGGAGGCTATCAAATCTACGCTCCAAGATGATCGTACGGAACTGGTGATGGAAGGAAAAAGCGGCGATTGATTTAATTGACGAGCGTTGGATACTTCCTTACGATTGCATTCTGCATGCTCGCTACCCAAAGCTTTCCGTTTTCGAGGTACGATTCTTCCGTGCACCATGCAATCTCGGGAGACGCCCAGATGTTGGCATGTTGATCGAGCAGGGAAGCGCGATCGTCTTCATATCCATAACCGAGCAAGATCCCATCCTGCACGAGGCCGAGTGCTTTACGGTGATCGATAATGTCCTGGAAGGTGACGTTTATTATGCACGCCGCAGGCTTGATCCCAGTTAGCATCGATTCGTTGATGAGGCCGCGGGTTTCAGGGCAATCCGCAACGCAAACATACAGAAAGTCGGAAGTACTGAGCAGTTGCCTGAGGTCCACATACGTAAAGCGCGTATCGCGCGTATGCTTCGACCAATATTGTACCTGCATACCGATACCGTTGCATAGTTCAGCAACTCTCGTTCCAATTCGCCCGAGTCCGATAATTCCTGCGGTACGTCCTCTCATCTCGATTCCTCGCGGATGTGCAATTTCACCTTTCGTTCGAGCACGAATAATCTCGGGTGCTTTGCGGGCCAACGCGAGCGAGGCAAAAAGTGCCCATTCGGCGACTGCTTCGGTCGAGAAGCCTCGCAAGTTGGTGACCGCAATGCCTTTCGACCGACAATACTCGGTATCGATCCAACCGAAGGAGGTTGTCTGTAGGCATATTGCCTCAAGCCGAGGGATATCGTCGATGAGATCGTTCTCTACGTTCCACCCGGAAAAGTCCGGGTCGATAGCCAATATTTTAGTAGTCTCCCGATCGAAAAGTTCCGGTATCTCCCGAAGCGTGGTGGCGTGTTCTATGATATGAACGGTCACTGACTCTCCTAAGTTCGTAAGCGACTGCCGAATCCCCAAGGAATCGAGGGTAGGGCTGAGCACAATAAGTACTCTGTTATGCACGGCTGCCGGAGTTGTTTTTACCTCATTGTTCTTCATAACGGCATGAGTGTGCTATACTTCGGATAAACCGTAAAACTGATGTCTGTTCACTACAACAAACACGAAATAGCAGAAATGCTTACTTCTCTGGGATTAAACCAAGACGAAGCCAATCTTTATTTGTTCTTGCTGGAAAATGGGCCGCATACGCCATTGGAAATCTCCCGGGATACCGAGCTAAATCGGACTAAAATTTATCGGCTGGTTGAAATCATGACCGCAAAGAAGCTGGTTGAGGAAGTAAATTCATCGGGAGGAAAGAAGATAAAGGCAGCTTCGCCGGAAAACCTCGAGCTCTTGCTCAAATCGGAAGAGGAAAGAATTCTCGCAAACAAAGAGCGCTTGCCAGGCCTCATTTCTCACCTTTCATCCCTTTCGTCGGTGCTGCCGGGAAAATTCGAGGTCAAGCACTACAAGGGAGTTGACGGCTTGAAGCAAATGCTATGGAATGAACTGAAATCGCAAGAGGTACTGATGTACGGCTTTTCTACGATCAACGAATTCGTCGGGCAAAGCTATGGCGATAAGATGCGCGAGGAAGCGGTTCTCAGGAAGGTGCAGTACCGGGAAATCGGCAATACTCCGCAAGACACCTCATTCTCGTATAACAACGCGCAAGGTTGGGATTCCGTGTTCCAGTACCGAAAGCTCGACGAGAAAATTTTCGTCATCAAGCAAGATCTCCAAATTTACAACGATACCGTCAGTCTCATGAATTGGGCAAACGGCGAATACGCCGGGGTAGAAATCGTCAGCAAGGAATTCGCGGAAATGCAGAGGAAAATTTTCTGGTACTTTTGGGATGCTGCCCAATAATCTTACGTCTGTGCTCGCTTAGCTATTTTTGAAGTATCAAGGTCGCTTCCGTATCCGATTCGAGCTTGAGCTCCGATGTCGTGTTTTTGGTGAGCGTATACTTATTCTTGGCGTACGATTGGGTTTGCTTCAGTACTGAATCTTTCATGCTGTCCATGTACTTGGCTTTGACCTCTTCGCAATTCTTCTTCGACGGGTCGCAAATATTGAGCGGAATCGTAACGCCGCTAATGTCGACCTTGGTGTTCGTCTTGGTGAAGTAAATTTTTTGCCCGGTGTTTTCGGATATATGGATATCGGACGTAACGGTGGTCTTCGAGGTGACCCCCTTAGCGTCGAGCGAAAGTTCCTCGGTGAGCTGCCTTTCGGTGAACGTGTACGTAAAGTTCTTGACGCCGTTCGTACGCTCATCGCTGCTGAGCTGCACATTCCAAACCCCAACATAGAAAATTTTCGCCTTCATGAGGGTATAGGCATAAATGCCCGCAAGCGCCGCAATCAGCAACACGAAAATCACGATAAACGGAAGTGCGCGCTGGGTCGCAGTTTTGCGTGGGGCAACCCCTTCGATCGGGTTCGCCTTTGCGGGTTCCTTGCTTTTGACGGTCGGTACCGATTTGACTTCTGGCTTAATCTTCTTCCGTTCGGGGGAGTAGATGGGCGATGAGGTACGGCCTTCGGGAACGGGGAACTGGGTATTGGTAAGTTTCGGATTGACGATGGGCAAATCTTCGGCGGGCAGATTTACCTTGCCC
>CAZVIJ010000015.1:0-32649 GCA_964626735.1 uncultured Candidatus Saccharibacteria bacterium | reverse complement strand
TCCACGGGCTCCGTTCTCACCGCAATTTCAGACAACGACAAGCAATCGCAACCGCAAACTACTCCAACCCCTACTGCCGCCCCGGTGACGTGCAAGAAACTGAAGTTCAGCGTAACGCAAATCAAAGATCAAATTATTTCGGGTGATACCAGCTATATGTCGACGAACAGCTCGGTTACGATCAAGGGTACCGGTAACTCCGGCAACTATGTCGTGATAAAGATCGGCGGCGTAATTTCTTCGCTTGCGAAGAAAGTTGCATGCGACGGTACCTGGAGCATCGATACACCAATCCTTACGGTTGGCGAAAACGATATAGCTATAGAAGAGCAAGATGTTGCCGGAGCTCCCCTCAATAACGGCAGCGTATCCATTTCTTACCAGCCGGTTACGACTCCGGAACCTACGACTACCGTTGCTCCATCCACAGTACAAACTCCGTCGCCGACGCCTCCCCAAACTACCACCACGCAAGCTCCGCAATCTTCAGTCGATCGCTTCGAATCAGATAAATTTGTCGTAAATGTACGGATTCTTGACGAGAACAATAATCCGGTCAAAAATGCCGAAGTACTAATTCCTTCTTTGAATGTCAAAGTAGTTACCGACGGCGAGGGGAATGCCACATTCGTCGATATCCCGAAAGGTCAATACGAGCTCGTGATCGCGGTGGAAGGGAAGAAACTCGAAAAGAAAATGACAATCAGCCAATCCCTTATCGATAGTATTCGAGGAGCCGATCCTAAAAAGCAGCTGGTCGTAAAAATGGATACGAAGAACGGTACAGAGATCAAATCATCGAGCCAGGTTATTGGTGAAACAACAACGGAAATCGTGCAACAAACCGGTACTCTTGGCAGTGCCGTCGTGCTCATCGTCTCGTTTATGGGAATTCTGCAATTGCTTCTTCCGGGGCTGCTTGCGCTCGTTGCCGGGGGATTTTCTTTGCCGACGCTACGGGCACTTTTCGGGAAGAGCGGCAAATTCAAATTGGTTGATGGACTTACGTTCGAGCCGCTCAGCTTCGTCGCAATAACTGTTCGTACCGATCAGGGAACGGTCTTCAAAAAGGTCGCAACCAATCTGGGGGGATACGCCGATTTGAGACTGCCGCAAGGCTCGTTCATCGTAGAAATGTCGCGAATCGGGTATGAATCAAAGCATGTACGCGTAAATTTGCAGCAGGAAGGTGTCGTAGATACGCAAGTTGAGCTCGCAAAGGCACACGACGTCGTTTCCGGCATGACATTACGCCGCTACCATTTTAATCCGGCATATCTTTCGGGAGGAATCACGGTGCTGCTTTTGATTAATGCAATTGCAACCAAGACAGTTGTTGCCATTCTCCTCGTTCCGATCGTTGCCGTTACTTCATGGTTCTTGCTTCGCGTTAATCGTTGAGAAGAATATCCAATAACAAATCTTAAGCTGATATAATCCGGTTCAATGGGAACTAATTATCATCCAGCCTTACTGGCCACTTCCGAGGAAAAAGTTACTCGCGGCATCAATATGCCTGAACTTGGCGCTTTTGTCGTACGGGCTCGCGCAGCGGGCACGCTTCTTCGTGCAGTTACCGGCAATATCGTATTGCCGGCGCGAATCGCGGAGCCGGTCATATCCGACTATTTCAATACGAGAGGAGTGTATTCAGATTTGCAATACCTTTACCCGCACGATGAGCAGCTGCCTCGAACCGTCAATCTTGTCCTCGGTACCTCAACGGCGAACACACGTGTCTTCAATGCGAATAATTACGAAGTTACTATCGAGCTTCCCCGAGAGTATCCCACCTTGGATCTGCTCACGCGCAACCCGGAGCATATCGGTGTAGATGCGCCGGCGCAGCTGCTTAAGCAAACGAAGTCCGTGCTCTTGCGTTCCGTCTATTCGCTCGGCGATCGGTTCTTGCATGCTCAAGTAGTTTATAACAACACCATGGAAGGCCCCGTTCGCATAAAAGATCGGACTATCGATTGGGAGGAGATTGCGGAGACGTTTATGACGGGAGATATGGTTATGATTAATCTTTTGCTTGAAGCATGGCTCGGTCGCGACCTACCCGAGTTTGATGTTGATGCGCTCATTTATATTTCTGATGAACCCGGCAGAAAGCGAAAGCAAACCGATGAAATACTGCTGCACCTACAAGAAAAGCTGCAAGCTGAAGCTCTGCAGGATATCGATATCGCTGAACCTCTTCGTTCACGAATGAGGCATGTTCTCGAATCGCAGGGAGTAGGAATGATCGCGTACGGAAAACGACCGGTATTGGCATTCGACAAATAGCCGTTCCCATATCGATTGCGCTTTTGCCGGATTGATCCGATTCGACACGGGGGAAACCACAGATTGTGTGATAACCGTGATAAAATATAGATATGATTACGATAAAGGCTCCATCCAAGGGGACGGCATCCAGAACCATTTGTGAAACGCTCCGAGGTCAAGGTTCCTACTTGCACGGCCACGACGAGCTCATTCAAGGCATAGTACGGTTGGAGCCGCATTATCGAGGTATGGCCCATCCCGATGATGTTGTGAGAGCATGCGAAGTCGTTCATGGGCATTTGGCAGCATTGCTCCGCAACCCGGGTGTTATTTATGGCGTAAGCGGACATTATGAGGTCGGGAATTTGCCGGAGGAGCTCCTTCGAAGAGCTGTCCATGAGGGTGTTTTTCCTCTGCTAATTGACCATGCGATAGAGCTGTACGGCTTCGCAGAACCCGAGTACGATGGATTTACCGGAAGGACGAAAGGTATTTTCCATGGTCCCGATTTGCACAATTTGCGAACGGCTATGCACTTCGGTAAAGCATGGACGGCGCTTCCGTTCGTAGCGAAACGTTTGCAGATCGATGCATTCTCGAATATCGGGATTAAAGAGCCGGCTGTCGTCGTCGCTCCCGAGACGTTGGTTTCTACAACGATGGAATCGTTGCGCCGCGACGATCCGTATCCGGTGTATTAAGCCAGAAAACTTCTGATCATACAAATCCGGCATACTACTCGGTGCACGTATTGTTTGGATTCGCAAGAGTTTCTATAGTGAAGTAATGTACCGAAAGCTGCTCCGGGTATTTCAGATTGTACTTTTCATCGTACCGGTATGGATTTTTTATCCGTTATCGCAGCTTGCGAAAGCTACCGATGGGAGTTTCACCCAGTCGACGTGGAACGGCGGTGCAGGCCAAAATACTTTTTCAGACGCCGCGAAATTTTCCTCATCAAAATTGGTCAATACCGCTACCGCAAACCAAGTAACGTTGGCTAAAGCCCTTGGAACGGGGGCTGACGGTGACTGCATTGTCAGCGGCGTTACGATCCTCGATGGTTCGACCAACAACTCATGCGTCGGAAGATCGATCGCCGATGCAGTTCGTTTTAAGATCTCCTCAAATATTTCCGCAGGCTCGCGCACGGTAAATTTGCCGAAAAAGCTCAGCGTTAACCCTGTCATACAGCAAGTGGGGCAAAGCGACGGCTCATTCTTCGATGAATCACAGACTTGGTTCGGTATCGGAAGCGACGGCTTCGTTCGCATGCTGTACTTGACCACCAACTATACGGAAATTCATTTCGTCCAATGTACCAATGCCGACTGCACGACCAAAAATACCTCGGTCATCAGTTCGGAACCGGTGAACTATACCGATTCCCCCTCGATGGTGTTCGGTACGGATGGATTGCCGCTTATCGTGTTCGATACCTACGAAAATCCAGGCAAGGTATACTTGTTCAGGTGTACCAATGCATCGTGTTCAACCGGCGTAAAGACGACAATAGATACCGGAGGCAGCGGCCACCCGAACTTTTTCTACGAGCCGGTCATACAGCTAGGAAGCGATGGGTTTCCTCGAATTTCGTACGACAACTACAACGGCTCGATGCCTTCGGAGATGCGATATGTCCAATGCCTCGATGTCGATTGCACATCGAAGAATATGAGCGTAATCGACTACGGCGATGCCGGCAACGATTACATCGAGCCGAGTTACTTTACGCTTTCGCCCGACGATAAGGCACATTTCGTCTATTACATAACCCACCAAAACAAGATCTTCATGGTGAAATGCAATGACGCTTCGTGTTCGAGCAGGACTAAAACGGCAATCGTAACTGGAGCGGGAAGCTTCCCGAAATCATCGATCAAACTTAACTCGCAAGGCTTGCCTCGGATTGTCGTCAACGACCAGACGAACGGACTTCTGTACATCGCTTGCACGAATGCGGATTGTTCCGCAAAAACTACAACGCAGCTACAGCTGCCGAATAATTATTCGACAATCGGTTTCGATTTGACGGCCGACGATTTGGGAAGATTCGTGCATAAAGATTTCGACGGGAATCTCGAGTTCTTCGTTTGCCAAAATGTTAATTGCAGCGATTACGCGGCTACGGTACTCGTACTCGGTGTGAGCTCGACAGTATCGCTGGTGAAAGCAGGTAACGAAAAGTATGCACTCGCATACTCCGATGCCGCCTATACCAACTTGAGCGTTGCGACCGTCAATATTTCGTATGAAACGCCAACGGAGCTGGCTCCGGGTGACGAAATTTTCGTTATGGACACTTCAGGAACAAGTTCCGATTTCTCCAACGTGGGAACGTACGAGACCAGGTATATCAAATCGATCGATGGATCTACGCTTACGCTCGATACACCGCTGAACAACTCGTATGACGCCAGTTCTCATACTATTCTTCTGCAAAGGATTCCCAATTATTCATCGGTGACCTTGCAGGCGCCCGGAACTCCGACTTCCACGGGTCTTGTGGGGTATTGGAAATTCGATGAAGGAACGGGGACGACCGCTTCAGATACAACCGCGAGCGGGATGAACGGTACCTTGACGAATAATGTAACGTGGACTGAGGGGCTATTCGGCAAGGGAGTTTCTTTCCTTGGCGCTGCAGCGCACAATACCCATGCAATCGAATTGGGAGACAGAAGCGAGTTGGAACTGCAAACCGGTACTTTCAGCGCTTGGATTTACCGGAAAGGATCTTGCAGCATCGGAACGTGCACGATACTTTCCAAAGGGGAAAGCGGTTGGCACGGCTTCGGGTTCGAGATAGCAAACAACTCAGGCTACCGTCTGCGTTTGAGCTTAGAGGATGACCATCAACACGCCGTCGGCAATACGATTATCAACACCGATCGCTGGTACCATGTTGCCGCGACGTTCGATAATTCCACGATAAAGCTGTATGTGAATGGAGCGCTCGATGCGACAATCGCTCGGACGGTTCCAACTATTTCATATGATGCGGAAACTGCTTCGATCGGGAACCGCAACGATAATAGGGATTTAGGATTTAACGGTACGATCGATGAGTTGAGGGCGTACGACAGGGTATTATCTCCTTCCGAAATATCGGTGCTAGCATCATTCCCGGTGCTTACCGCGACAAACAATGATCCCGCTTCAGGCAAGGGCGGTGTACTTTTTTTCAGGTCGACGGGCGCAGTTACGGTACCATCGGGTGGATCGATACTTATGAAGGCTAAAGGTTTTCCCGGAGGAGCATGGCCGATTGCGCAAGGGCTTGGAAAAGGAGGCTATACCTATAACGGTCAGGGCGGGAATGGAAACGGAGGGAACGGTCAAGGCGGCGGTGGAGGAGCGGGAATCGGCGGTCAATCACCAGGAACGGTATCTAAGGGCGGCGCCGGCGGAGGAGGAGGACACTACAACACTAGTAGGGGCGGCGGCGGCGGTGGTGCCGGGTATGCAACGGTAGGCTCCGGTGTATTGAACTATAATGGAACGCAAGCAACTGCGGGAAGCGGCGCATTAGGCGGAAACGGAGGTGTTCCCGTCGATGATTCGAGCGGAGGCGGCGGCGGAGGAGGAGGTACATACGGATCTGCCTCGCTCGATAAAGTTTTTCTCGGCAGCGGAGGAGGTGCGGGTGGTAACCATAACGGTACCGATGGGCCTGCTGGCGCCGGTGGTAGCGGTGGCGGGGTGATCATAATGTACGCAGCTTCGCTTACGAATGCAGGAATAATTTCCGCAAACGGCGATAAAGGCGGAGACGGTTGGCTCGATAGCGCTGGCGGAGGCGGCGGTAGCGGAGGATCTATCAAAATCGTCACATCCGGAAACGCAAGTCTTGGTACATCGAGCATAACAGCTTCTGGCGGAAGCGCAGGCATTGGCGCTCTCAACGGCGGATCTGGCGGATCGGGAAGAATTGCCGTGGCTGTCGGCGGAACTGCATCCGGAACAACCAGTCCCGCATCGGGTTCTGCTGCACCATTAGGCTACGCTTCATCGGGAACGATACTTTCTTCGGTGTACGATACGGGGCAATCGTCTGATTGGGGGAGTATCCAATTTAGCGCTACTAAACCTGCCGCAACAAATGTCCATGTGAAAGTCAGAAGCTCAAACAGTCCCACAATGTCGGGAGCGTCAAACTTTTCGAGCTGCAATGAACTTGCCGCCGGCAACGATATCTCGCTCAACAACTGCGTCCACGATACCGATCGATATGTGCAATATCAGGTACAGCTGACAACTTCCGACCCGGCAGTAACTCCTACTTTGACCGGAATATCTATAGCGTACGCGCTGCATCTTGATCCAACCCCGACACCTACGCCTACGGCAGCAGTGACACCAACGCCTACCGCTACACCAAAGCCGACCAAGTTTATTGCTGTGCCGGTTACGACCGCTACACCGACACCAACGAACGTAGCGGCGACTCCGACGGAAACGGATTCGAATCCGGTTGATGCGACACCAACAACTTCATTACCGACACCTACAGCACAACCCACGCATCAGGAAGACCGAACGATCGTGAAGATCCTCAAAGTGGTAATAAAGGACAAAGCAGGAAAGCCGCTGGCGTTCGTAAAGGTTACATTGCACTCGACGCCAAGGACCGCGACGACCGATAAAGACGGCGTCGCTACTTTTACGAATGTAGAAGTAGGGCAGCATACGATCGATTACGAGGTGGCGGGAAAAAGCTATTCGCAAAAGCTTGCTGTCGTCTACCAAGAATTGGGAAACAAGGGAACGGGATCTTCAGGTCCGACCGATGTGCAAGAAGTGCATGTCGTTGCCGAAGAGCGAAAGTCTAGCAGCGTATGGCTGCTAATTGTGCTCGTATTCGTCGTCTTCGGTGCAGGAATAGTAATTTGGAGAAAGAAACGTCCAAGTTTGCCGTAACCTTACTCGTATCTTTGTGCATCGAGTTGCTTCAGTTCCTCGATGCTTCCGTCCCTCGGGATCGTTAATTCTCCTGCTCAGGACAAGCAAATTGCGGTGCAATGTAAATTACGGCACTTCACGAATTCGTGATCCTTGTGTTTGAATGCATGTTTTATATCATTGTTTCGTAAACTGATATGAAATTGAACGAGCGAAGAACGGGTACCGTGAGGAAACGGTTAGTAAAAGAAAAGAGTACAGGCGTGCTGAATTTTCTCAATGAGCGGAAGATGATGTTCGTGGTAGCGGCGGCTGTCATGGTAGCCCTCTTTTACGGAGCGCGCGGTGCATATGCCTTCGGCAACAAATTATTCACGAAAGAAGGTCGTCAGTCGCTTACCTCATCGATCAACCTGAAATCGAAAAAGCAGCCCGATCCGACGGCAACGCCAACAACAGCCCCACAGAACGGCGAGTCGGCTATCGCGCAAAGCGCAACGCAAGCACCAACGCCGTCTGTTTCTGTAACCCAGCCACCGAAGCAGGCACAAGCCGCTGTCGTCGAAGACAAGCACGGAATCAATCCGCACACGTTCGAAGCATTGAAGCAACGGAACGGCGAGGTTCTCGGAACTACCTCGGTGCCTACTTCTAAAGCCCCCGACCCGAAGAAGTCCATCAAGATGAATAAAGGCGGAATCTGCCTTAAGCCCGGCGATGAGGCATACGATAGAAATAAGAACGTTATCTATTTCGATACGATGGAAGCCTGCATAAAATCAGGCGGTCGAAAGGCGACAAACTAAGCTTTAATTTTTACGCGATACTCATTAATATGAGTGTAAATTATCCGTGAAGCGAGCTGCCTATTTTTGGTTATCCAGAGCATTGGTCGTAATGCTTTTGTTTCTCGCTTCGCTTTCCGTAATAACGAAGCACAGCAATCCGAATGCGCATGCTTCAAGCGGATCGATAACGCAAACTTCGAAAGCAGATTTCCAAACCGGTTCGCTCGATACCAACTTGGATATCGATAGCGTACCGGGCGATATCAAATCAACGACAACGACGAATACCGATACCACAAAAAACGATTTCGATCACGGCTCGTATAATTCAAATCCTTCGGCATCCACGATTACGAATACGAACGGAAACGGAGCCGTAGCTATTGACAAGAGCAAGACGTTTCAGCTCTACACCGCTAATACGCAGCCTGCGTTCATTTACGGAAGGTCGAACCCGACGTGGTCATCGTACGATCCGGTAAACGGCGTCGTTTTCGTTGGAGATTACTGCGCCGGTGTTTCCGCGATCGATACCAACAACACATTCACCCAATCCGACGACACGCTGCTTGGCGTTTACGAGCAGGGCGTGAACTCGCCGCAAATGATGGGCAGCAGCTGCGTACACTACGTGTATTATGATACGACGTCGTACTATTTGTACGTCGGCAATGGGGGAGGCTTGTCGGTTATCGATACGAAAGGGACGAAAACGCTTTCCGATGATGTATATAAAGGAACCTACAACGGTTTTCCGGGGACACTACCGCAAATTATCGGCGGAGACGGGTACCAGATCGCTTTCGATACTGCGAATAGTCTTGTTTACATAACTTCGTACCAGCACGGTGTATCGGTTGTCGATATGCATAATACTCCAGATCCCGCCGACGATACGCTGGTGTGCAGCTATTACACGGGTTCGACTCCAGCGATCCCGAGCAATAAAACCATGCACGTAAGCCTCGATGCTGCGCACAACCTTGTCTATATCGGGAGCGAGGGCGGCCTTACCGTCATCAATACGCAAGGGACGAAAAGCTGTGCTGATGATGCCTTGGTCGGCACATACACATCATCGGGCTCTCCTGCTTTGTACTCGAATATCGTCAATTATTCGTATTTGGATACGGGCAGCCATTACCTGTATATCGGAAGCTTCAATATCGGCGCTACGAATGGCGGCGTAAAAGTCATCAATACGAATAATACGGTAACGCTTGCCGACGATACGCTGGTCACTTCGTACAATTCCTCGACAACTCCGGCGCTTCACGACAACAACCCGACATACATGATCAAAGATCCCACGACGAATTACTTGTATATATCAACGTATGGTGGTGGCGTGCTTGCGATCGATACGAAGGGAACGAATGCGGTCGGCGACGATACGATCGCGTACGATTACCACAGCAGCAATTATTCGGATATCGGCAACTATTCCTACAGCATCGTCATCGACATTGCCCACAGCAGGATTTTCATGTCGAACGAAAACGGGGGATATTGGTTCAATTCAACGGCGTCTTCGCATTTCGGATATACGCCGACATCCACGCCAATGATCGGTACCCAAACGCAGGTTAACTTCAACGAATACGATAATGCACACCATCTGCTTTTCGTCGCCACCCAAGGATATGGCGTCACGGTGATCGATACCAAGGGAACGCAGTCAGTTTCGGACGACGTAACGCTGGGGCGATATTTCGACGACGGTACCGGAGCCAGGACACTCAAGAACAATAACGTGCACACGCTATTTTTCGATACCGCAACCAACTACCTGTACGCCGGAACCGAGGGAGGCGTGTCGGTAATCAATACTTCGGGTACGACCGCAATCGGCGACGATTCCCTTTTGGGCTGGTACGCAACGACGCCATCAAGCGGCGTGCCAGCGATCGTCGGAGACACCATCAACAGCATTGTCCGCGATAGCGCTCACAACCTATTGTTTTTCGCGACAAACGGCGTTGCTGTGATCAATACGGCAGGCACCAACTCGCTGACGGACGATTCCGCGTCATCGTATACGACAAGCTCCAGCCCCGCCATTTCTGGAGATACCGTTTATAAAATTTCCCTCGATACGGCACATAATGTCGTTTTTATCGCAACCGGAACTGGGACGACTTCGATCAATACGCAAGGCACCGCGTCGACCGGCGACGATACCCTTGTCATGAACTACTCGAGTTCATCCTCGCCAGCGCTTATCTGCAACGATAATAGAGCCGTGCTCTACGAGCCGACGCTCAAGCTTCTCTACATCGGATGCTACGATAACAGTAACGGCGGTGTTTCCGTAATCGATACGAACAATACGACTACCGGCTCCGACGATACCTTGGTAACCATCTATAAATATACGTATCAGACAAATCCCGGACTTCATGGAACAACAGTAATTGACTTAGCGTACCAAACATCCACCCATCTTTTGTTCGTATCTACTTATAACGCCGGTTCGTCGGTTATCGATACTGCCGGCACCGTTACCGGATCGGACGATACCCAATACAACGAATACACCGGTTCGGCTCTCAATTACAACTATATGGACGGTATCGTAGACAATGTAGTTTTCGATACCGCAAACGACATGATGTTCATGTCCGGTTTCGGCAGCGTGGCATACCATAAGAAGAAGCAGTACCTGCCTGCCGGGGAATACCAATCTCGGGCATTCGAAGTAAGCGATTCTGCCTCGAAATCGCTGTCGTGGAACGCTACGCTTCCCGCCAGCACGTCGGTTGCCATGCAAGCGCGTCTCGGAACCGCAACAAAAAATAATATTTATATAAATCAGTTTAACGATGGCAACCCAAGCGAGTTTGTAGGAGACTACTATTCCTGGGGTACGAATATGGGATCTGCCGTGGAAAGCGACGGTATCATGCGGCTTTCGAATCCGCAAAACGCGTACGGCGGCGGAACCGGAAATGGGGGAGTGGATTTCTGGATCGATACGGGACATGCTGAAGGCTACTTTTCCGCCGGCACCACCGTGGAAGTTCGTTACCGCTATACGAGCACCACGAGAACTCCCGGCCCTACATTCCGGGACTTCGTATACCTCGACGATTGGAATTGGGATGGCAGCGGTGGCGATGTCGTACAGAACAATCAATGGGTTACGATACGGATACAGGCAACGCATCCGTTTACGAGAATCGGATTCGAGCCGACGTGGGCGGCCGGAACGTTTGGGGGAACAGATACGATGGATATCGACTATATCCGAATCGATACCGTTACGTACAATTGGGGAAGCTGGTCGCCGGTAACCAACGGCGGGGCGATATCGGGCGCAACATCGAAGAATCTGGTTCAGTACAAGGCCAGCCTTGCGACGAGCGATCCATTCAATACGCCGATACTAACCGACGTAACACTCAATACCGGATACCCGACTTCTGCCCAGTACGTTTCGTCTATTCTCGATAAATCAACCAATACCAATGCCAAGTGGACGAGTCTGACGTCGACTTCGGATATTCCGGCGAATTCCTCTCTGGTTCTAGAAACAAGATCGGGTACCACTTCAACTCCCGATGGATCTTGGTCGGCTTGGTCGCAGCTATCGGGAAATATTCCTTCTTCGCCCAATGCCCAATATTTGCAGTTTAGGGCAAGCTTCTTATCGTCAACCGGAACAGCCGCACCTACTGTACATGACTTTACGGCGTCATACACCGAAATGCCCACGGTACAGTTCGGGGCATCCCAGTCCATTACGGATGAATCGGGTTCGGATATCGGCATCACGGTTTTGCTGAGCAGTTCCTTTCCCGAAGATATAACGGTTGATTACTCGCTGACTGGAGGGAGCGCCACAAGCGGCGATGATTTCACGCTGAACGGAAGTACGCTGACGATACCTGCAGGCGCAACGGTCGGAACAATTTCGGTCCATATCAATGCCGATAACCAGAACGATCCGAATGAAACAATTATTCTGCATCTATCTAACGCGGTAAATGCGGTGCTCGGCTCTGTGCTTGACCATACCATGACTATTACGCTTCCGGGTTCAGGCTCGACGACACCAACCCCGACGATTACTACAACGCCAAAGCCTACCAAAAGTTCATTGCCCGGTGCTGTCCTTACCGTTACCCCTCCGGTAGACGTGACGGAAACCCCGACACCCGAGCCTAATGGTCAGGAAGGAAGCGAGACGACCGCAACGCCTACGTTCGCGACGACTCCAACCAGGACGACGGGCTCATCGAGCGGATCGACTTCCGGCAGATCGGATTTGAATATACGAATCCTCGACATAAACGGAAGCGCTATTGCTGGAGCGGTTATTACGTTCCCAACGGGTGAGAAAGGAGTCACCGATGCCAGCGGCTCGGTTACATTCAAATCGGTAAAGAACGGTACGTATAAAGTCGTGATATCCTACGCCGGTACCGAATTCCAAGCTACCGTAACGACAGGAAAAGACAATGTGGTATCCCCGCCAAAGCCTATTCTATCGTCTTTGCCGCTTTCGAAATCGTACGACCATCTTGTCGGATCCATCTCCGATAGTTTGCCTCAGCCGCTTGCCGGTGTCGTAAAGGAAGGCGGAATATTGTGGGTTCCCGCGGCAATCTTCTTGGTGATGCCGAGCTTCTCGACGCTTGTGATGCTCATCAATTTCCTTCTTCTCAATGGAGTACTTTTTAGCGCGCTTTCCACGGTATTCAAGAAAAAGGGAGAAAATTCAGGTACGGTAACCGACGACTTGACCCATCAGGGGATCGCGTTTGCCGTGATTAAAGCGAAAGATCAGTCGGGAACTGTGATCGCGAAAACAGTGACCGATTTTGGAGGAAAGTATTTCCTGAAATTGCCTGCGGGCGCATACGTGCTGGAAGTTTCGCATCACCGGTACAAAATGCAGCAATTCAGTGCGAACATCACCATGCCTGCGGAGATCGTTTATACATTCGCTCTCGTGTTGGATTCATCGCGTGACCTTTCATCATCGTTTACATACCGGACGTTTAGCGTGGATCCCTCCAAGCCGATATTTTTCTTCATCTCGATGTTGCTTTTGCTCAACATCATCTACACGCATACATGGGGATCGGTTGTCGTGTCGCTCTTAGTATTTGCCGTTACGGGATTTGTAGCCTTCACCAACAAAGCCAAAACTCTTTTGAACGTTAAGCCTGCCGCGTAATAGGTACCAGCAGTTGAACATTCCGATAGGAAGTACGCAACCGTTTCTCAAAAACCGAAATGAAAAAGAGGCTTTCGAAGCCTCTTTAGATTATTCTGTAATTAACAATGACTTTAATCCTGGATTAAGATGATGATTCTACCGAATACTCGCACAAGTGCGCGTAACGCATTGATAGTATTGCCATTCTTACCGATAACCCTACCTTTGTCTTCCTGTGCTACCTTGATGTGAACGGTATATGAGCCTGGAACATCTTCCATAAGTGCGATGTCGATTTGATCCTTCTGCGTGACAATATTTTCGATAATGTACGTGATGAAGTCCTTTAGCTGCTCAGGGGTGATCTTCGGGCGATTCTGGTCGTCATTTTGATGAGCACCGGTTGGGTTAGTGTAAGCATCTTCCATAAATTACTCCTCTACTTGATTATTCTTTACTAATTTGTAAATTTTTGCAACCCTTTCAGTCATCTGAGCGCCTTTTTTCAGCCACTGATCGGTTAAATCAAGGTTTAGAGTCATTTTGGACTTGTCTGGAATTGGATTGTACGTACCGAGGGTTTCGAGCACCTTTCCGTCCCGCTTATCGCGAGCGTCAGCTACAACGATCCTGTAGGTTCGCGCATTCCTCTTGCCGGTTTGCTTTAGTCTGATTTTAACCATATATAAATACTTCTGGATTATAGGGGAAAGACGGTTTTTTATCAATCAAACCGTACGGGAGTGAGATTTTGTCAGTACGATCGTGTGCGTATCCTGTCGCGGCGGTTTGGGGTTGTAAGCAAGCGGCGCATTTTATCGCGATCTTTTACTATTTCCTTTCCTGTTTGTGCGCCATGTCGCAGCTTTATGACGTCTCCGCTAAACACAGCCTGGTATATCTCTGCCAACTCTCGCGAGGCAATCATTGCCTCTCCGCCATTGAAAGCTACGGCATAATCCCGGTACTGGATCCCTTCAACCCGGTTCAGCTTCACGAGGTTGAGCGCATGAAGTTCCTCCAGTAAATCCCGGATATTCTTATAGATGCATGGATCCGAAATGTACCGTTCCTCGGTAACGAGATCGGTGAGGATTGTTCGTACCGTATCGAACGTTAGCTCTCCTAAGTCGGGATCGAGAAGAATGCCGACGAGCGTTTTGCGTATGATCGTTCGACTCGGCATCTGGTGAGGAATTGCCCTTGACGCAATCTCCTGTAATTCGGAGCGGGTGCCGAGTACCACGATGCTCGGCTCGTTTTTCCCGTAATGGACTACGTTAGCATCCTCCAGGAGATCGATATTGTAGATGGCAGTCGATTGATGCCGTTTGATGCCGCGTTCATCCAGATACGCGACAAGTTCGGACGGTTTAGCGCCATGGCTGCTGACAGAACAGAGCGCTTCCAGCAACGCTACCCGATACGCCAATGTCCCGTACCCGTCCTGGTTCCATTCCTTCTTTCTTGTCTGTTGGGAATTGCTCAGCACTTCATCGAGATATATTTCGTCGTCTACGTGTTTCAATGCCCAATCCAACAACAAACCGCTTACGCCTCTCGCGAACAAGTTGCCCCCCGGCGACATTCGGTACTCGTAGTCGAACCGCGGGCGTGTTTTAACGAGTACGCCTGATGGTTCAACATACCTCCGAACCCACATCCTTAGGGAATCATAGTTGAACTCGGTAAAAGTGGGGAAATGAACGGAATTTTGCCAGTGCTCGAACATCGGGGTATGCGATAAACCTTCTGCCTCAGGGTAGCCTGCGAAAAACAGGCATCGCTCGATGGTTGAAGCGAGGTTTACTATCGTACTTGCCTTCTCAACGGGTAGCGGAAGCATTCCCGGCGTCGGCAGTTGTGTGATCGAAGACACCATGTGCTTGATTCATGATTATACCGTAGAATGACTCATTTTACCCAAGTGTGCCCATTCATTTAGGCTTCATAATCGCCCTCTACTATATAGTTGAGAATTATTTCTCAAATACGTGTAAACAAATCTACATGAAATCCCAAAACAAAATCATCATCGCCTCACTTGGTGCTGTAGCATTTTTAACGATTGCGGCAGGAGGAGCATTAGTCTACGCGCAAAGCACGAGCGCGAACGGTTCGGCTTTCCTGGATCGGGTCGCGCAGCTAGCCGGCGTAGACAGCAAGAAGCTGGCCGATAGCATTAAGCAGGCAACGAAGGAACAAATCGACCAAGACGTCAAAGACGGTAGGTTGAGCCAAAGCCAAGCGGACAAAATGAAATCCGGCGTAGAAAACGGCAATGCGCCGCTACTGAAAGGATACGAAGGTATGCACCGGAAAGAGTGGGGAAAAAGCATGATTCAGCCTAACTTGGATGACCTCGCTGCATTCCTCGGTACCGATAAGGCTGCCATGATCCAAGAATACCAAGGCGGCAAGACGCTGCTCGAGATTGCGAAATCGAAAGGGAAATCTGAATCAGATTTGAAGTCATTCCTTTCGCAAAAGTTTGACGAGAATTTGGATAAAGCCCTCAAGGACGGAGTCCTTTCCCAATCAAAGGCCGATGAATTGAAAAAGAATAAGGATTTAATCGTCGATAAAGTCCTGAATAGCCGAGGTCCATGGATGAAGGGGCATGGAAAAATGATGGATATGCATAACGCCCTGTAACAAGCATAGCTTTTGTATTTGCGGACCGTCGATTATGACGGTCCTTCATCATTTTGGCGTGAACGATGCGCGAACGCGGCGGTTGCCGAAATCACGCCGCCAAGTATTGCTCCAAGAACAAGATTCCTGCCCGATTCCAACAAAGGCAAGGGGGGAGAATTGTAGCAAACTTCGGGAAACGAAACGCTGTTACCCGTAATAACCTGGATGAGACCGATCGCGGAGCATGCGTAGCTCAACTCTTCAACCTTACGGGGAATCAGGTGGACGATATTCAAGATTTCTGCCGGGTTCAGGTACGTTCTCTGGAATAGTGCTGCATTTTCCCAAGCGTATCGAACGAATGGGCGCGCAGCGTTTATCACTCCCGAGCATATCGTGACGCCGACAGCCAACAAATATTGCCAGGGCATATCGCCACCGGTATGGTCTGTAAATACCGTTTCTGCTGTTGCTTTCATGCGTGTATTATATGGTATGTACCGATTTCCTGTCCGCAGCGGTAAAGATCTCGTAGCTCGAAAGCCAGTTCATGAGCCTGTCCCGGGAGTTCCCGATCTCGCCGAAGAGCCGATCTCCCGTTACCATTGTTGCAGCATCCATCTGTGCAGGCGGAGAATCATCAACAGCCGCAGTTGGATATACGTATATCGCTGAGACAACCGAAAATACTTTTCTGCAATACCCGAAAGCGTTCCTGATTAACTGCTCCCTCCGATTGAAATCGGTTTCTTGGGCAATGGCCTGTACGTGCTCGGCTGTAGGATAGAGTGATCGGTCTTCTCTTTCCGGATCGGTGCCTTCGATATGAAGAACGGGAGAAACGAGTCTGCCGTCGTTACGCAGGTAATACGATTGCATGAGCATAGCGCCTCGCGATGCTAACCTTAGAGATGCCAAGAGAAACTGAGGATCCGTAAGGTGAGCAGCGCTATGCTTTACCGGAAGACTGGCTCCGTTCCCCGAGATCCTTTCTATTGCTACATCGATATCGTGATCCGTGCCGATTGTTTTTACCGTATGGCTCAAGCTAGAAGTCGCAAGGCCCGCTGTCGAGCTGTCGAAGTAAAATACGCTGTCGAACCTAAGTATTCCTCCGTTCATTACGGAGCCGGCGAGGAAATGTGACATGTCTAGTGTTAGGCCGCCATGCGCTGCGACCTGAAGTTCCCGGGCGTAGTCGCGAAGCACCTGTTCTGTAGCATCGGGTACGTATGGAAGATGTGGCCCCTCCGCAACAAAGGATTCGGAGTGGGCTAACGGTATTGCGTGAAGCATATGCGGGATTATATCCGCATATCCTGTAATTTGAAATATTAGACCGATAGTCGCGTGGTATAATAGGGAGATGTTTGATCTCGACTCCTCAGTCCATGCAGATATGCAAGTTCGGCATATGAACGGCATCATTTTGCCGAGATCGTTTAGTGAATACCGCATGTACGCTACCCAAGATATAGGCATTGAATTGAAGAAACTAACGGCTCCCTCTTCCTTGAGGTCGCTCGATGCCAGGCTTATCACGAGCGCTTTTTTAGAAGGTCATCCGTTTTCTACGACATACAAATCGGAGTACGACCAACGGGAAGATGGTGTCACGATTTCCAGTACCGGTGACTTTCAAGGCTTCAAATGGAATAGGAAATACGCCCAATTCGGTCACCTACTATCAATAGAAGGAGAGAAGGGCGATATTACCCACATACTGAGAACAATTTGGAATGCACAATACGGCAAGAGATTGATGGCTCTGGCCGCATTGGGATTCGTAACGCTCTCAAGCTATTACCTGGTGAATGGGCGCTACGTTGTCCCGTCCATCACGGTAGAAAGCGACTATCAGCCGGCGGTGCTCAATCACGATTTCGCGTACGCTGCTCTTGTTGCATTGCATCGCTTGCACGATCAAGAGAGGAGAGGCGTAATTGATCGGGGATACGGCCAAGTCGACCAATTGAATACCCTAATTCCTGGCGGAATGAACTCACGGAGGTATTCGCTGGCTGTTAAGCTGTATGATCTCGCCGATGAACGAAGGGATCGAAACGATCAGCCGTATCCTCGGTATGAGTGGTCATATAAAGGGATCCAGCCGAACGAATTCGTACAGGCGATGGAAGCGCGAAAAATGCTTTACTATTGGATGCAGGCTTGCGGCGCGGATGTTGCCGTACCGGAAGCCTAAATCTTTTTGGGGGAGGTGATGCACCGGTTACGTAATTAAAATTTTCGGTGCATCACCAGGTTCCTCCTTTCTACGAAGCGTTTGAGTTCCCACGTGCGGATGTATTACGAGCTTAGTGACGCAGGCATGCGGGCGGTTTAGGGGAACTACGCGGTTCGATGTGCTCGGGCTATTGCCAAAGCTTTTTCAGCCGTTTCGATTCCAACCTGGTACCGTTCGTATGCGCCTCGCGACACTAAGTATTCCGCAACCTCGGGGTGGTACCACTGTAGGCGTTACGTGTCGAGCATCTCGCCTACGCGAAACCCGGTTCGGTAGACGGTATCCGTCACCGTGTATCCGACTTTCAGAAGGGCTTTGCGCGACCCGTGGTTGCGAGTGCGGACCTGGGACTCCAAGAGTTTCAGGTTGAGGTAATCGGCCGCATACAGCGTGCGAAGCAGGTGTGCCCGATAGGCTACGCCCTTGCCCCACCACCGTTTGTCGGCGATTACGATACCCGTCGTGCCGCACTGCTCGAGGTGCCCGATCTTGTGGATGTCCGTCGTCCCGATAAGGGTATCCTCACCATCGACGGTTATTCCCCACAAAACGCGGTCTTTCGAGCTGCGAGTCGATGCCCACCACTCTTTCTCGTCATCGAAGACCATTCCGCCCATACGTCCCAGGTTTGCGCTAACCTCCGGGTCGCTCATGAGTTTCGGGAAACCCCTCAACTCCTCTGCGTCCCAGATGGGCCGTAGGGTAACGGTCGTGATCTCGCCATCCTTTGTTGCGGGCAGGTTGATGGACATGATGCTGCCGAACATGGTTGTCTCCTTACGCTATTGTATTGTCGAAAGAACTTCGTCCACCGCACGACGCTATCAATTACTTGAGATGCAGTACCTCCTTTCTCTTGCGCGTCGCACGATAGACTAGAAAAACCTCCACACGCAGATTTGCTGCGCCGATTGGCCGGAGATTTTTTGGACTTTTTTGGGGGTAGGGATTATCAATTGAACAATGCAGTATTGATAATTGGAAATTGAAAAAACCTCCGGTTTTTACGGAGGCTTATCTAGGCAATCGGGTTGATCAAACAATTACCTGAGCATAAGCCACAATTTGGATGCCAATGAAGGATTGACCTTGCTTACGGTAGCAATCGGCTCGTGTCATCAAATTGTGGTTATGTGCATTGCGCATAATCTAACTAATTGTACACGAGAAGCGCACTTTTGTCAGAAACGGGCTTCAGCTCAGTGATTGTGGGATTTCAAACGCTTTCATGAGATCGTGTTGTGGAGCTCGCACGACGACTGCTTCAAACGGCGATGCGGGCAAGCTAATGATGGGCTGTGCAGCTGCGATGGCTCGAACATCCCAAAACATTGGCATGTCAGAATGCAAGAAATGGACGCCAGCGCTCGGGTTGAATCTCCTGTTCAGCACATCAGATACGAGACGCTGGAATGGTGGAGTGATAAAGAACACCTCATCGGAATACAATTGATCGGGGGGATATGTGATGCCTCCCAATACGGGATACGGCGAATCGATATCGGTGAAGTGATTCCGATCGACGAGTACGAGGTTATTATAAAGGAACTGCTGGGCGTGCAGGAATGCGTCGACAATGAACCGCATCGCGAAGTAATTGTCGCGATACTGCGATCCGGTTTCGGGATCTTTCAAGCCGTAGAGCATAAGCGCCCTATCGATGAACTGATCGTATTCCGAAGATTCGGAAATTGCTTGTCGAAGTTGCTCTCTTCGTGCGGGAGTATTGGTATCTTCTTGCATCCAGGAAGGCAGGTTCGATTGTACGACGATCATAATGTTAAACTGCACGAATTATAGCATGCGCATTATCGAGGACTCGATCATTATTGTTGATTATCCTCGCGTGATCTCGTGTTATTTCAAGCGTATGGGTGTTCATGATGCTGAAGCTTGTGTGATTAATTCGGATAGAGCATCGGCAAACAGGTCGATATCTTCCTTGGTCGTGTCGAATGAGGTCACGAGCCTGATTTCCGAGCGGTCGAGGTCCCAGACGTAAAAGAATGTCACTTCCTGAAGTTTCGGGATAATAGATTTCGGAACGATGCAGAATATGTGATTGGTTTCTACCGGCATGGTGAACTCGATGCCGGGCAATGCTCTCAGTTTTTCAGCCAAGTATATGCACATGTCGTTTGCTGCGCGTGCGTTCCGCTCCCAAATTTTCTGCTCGAAGAAGGGGATGTATTGGCCCGAGAGATACCTCATCTTTGAATACAGCTGCATCGATTGCTTTTGCAGCAGCGTGAAATCTTCTTTAAGGCTGGTATTGCAGATGACGACGGCTTCAGCCATCATGAGCCCGTTTTTCGTGCCGCCGAAAGAGAAAATATCGGGATCTGCGGCTGCGATTATGTCTTTCAACTCACAACCGAGGGCAATTGCCGCATTGTACGCCCTGCACATATCCACGTGGAACAGCAGATCGTATTTTACGCAAAACTCTTTGAGCGCTTTCAACTCTTCCAAAGTGTAGACGGTGCCGTACTCGGTTGATTGGGCTACGGAAAGCATGCGAGGTCGTGGCGAATGGGGCAGGTTATCGAGTTCCTGAAGGACGATCAATTCGAGCGTGGCTGGATCGAGCTTTCCGTTCTTATGCGGGACGGCGATCAATTTATTGCCGGCTATCGCCTCAGGCGCGCCCGTCTCGTTTGTATTGAAATGGCTTGATTTTGAAAGAAGTAACGAGTGCGTCGGTTTCAAGCATTGGCGCATCACCATAATGTTCGCGCCGGTCCCTGTCATCGTGAAGTGGACTGCGGCGTCCGGCAATGCGAGTTCAGCCCGAACGATGTCGGCCGCTTTCTGGGTAATGTGGTCTGCTGCATACGCTTTCGCATGCCCTTGGTTAACGATATCTTTGAGATAGTCGAAGATTTCCGGTGATACTGAGCTGTAGTTGTCGCTCGCCAACGATTTCATGGGAGATTATAGCTTATCCTGATAATCCATGTTCATCGTATAATTGGTACAGATGCCTCCCAAAGATAGATTCGTTCAAGGTTGCGAAACCGCGGCTCGGAAGCTTTTCAGAAGTCATGCGCCGCTTTTCTTGCGTAAGGTTGTTATGCAGAGCCTGGGATATATCACCAAACTGACCGAGTATAATGCGGCGAAATATTTTATATTTCCCGATGAAGATTCGCGGCACGGAGTGGTAATGCTCGCTACCCACGAGGATCAATCGAGTGAGGCGGTGGTGCAGAAAGCAATGTTCGACTTCGAATACGGTCACCGGGTGTTTTATCACCAAACTCGCGGAGAAAATTCGAGACATCGTTTCGAATGGATGATTCGGGGAAAGCAGAGTTCTCCCTTGCTGCTAAACCTTGGGGTCCCTAATGCGCCGAGAAATAAGAACGATGCGATTTCGATGCTTGAGTTTTACGGACCAGTTCATCAATACTTCGATCTGCACTATTTGCCTTTGTGGGGAGTAGAGCTGAGTGGCCGCGATAAAGCTGGTGCGTCGTATAACTGCCATCGTATCCATAGCCTTAACGGAATCTTCGATTTTGAAGAGTTCAAGCAGGCGGTTGATGCGAGTTTGTAACTTGCATATCGGTAAACGCCGATTTTTTCTACAGTAGTGCATATGTCGGAGAAGAACCCTTTTCCTCTTATCTTCGTAGTCCTGGTTATCATTATCGCGGGAACGTCTTACTGGTATTTTGCGGGAAAGTCCCGTACCGTCCCTAAGAACGTCGATGAGGTCGATGTTGTTCCTACCGACGAGCCGGTACCGACTGCGGTTACCCCGACACCTAAGACTACCGTCCTTCCCACCTTCGTTCCCGATGAGCCGGGGCTTAAAACATATAGCAATAAGGCGCTCGGATTGACCTTCCAATACCCATCCGAGGTAACTGTTTCTGAGAAAGTGGAGAAGGCTACGCCTTCTGCCGATATTTATACGCTTACCATAAAGCGGGGCGAGGATACGTTCGTATTGAAAAACTATACCGAAAATACTCCAGGCCCGAACAGCCTGATTCCTGCGCCTGTACCGAAAATCGTAACGATCGGGGGAATCGATATTTACCGTGAACCGACCGATGAAGGATACCATTACGCTCCAAAGGCAAAAGAGAAAGACGAAAAGGGCCATGAATATGCCACGTATACGATGCCGATCGGAAAGACGAGGTATACGAACATCCTTACCGTAGATGATGTGGCTACGCTTCCGGTATTCGACTCGATTGTCGCGAGCATGAAGCCGCTTTAAAATACGGATTGGCCGAGATACAGCGGAGGCCGGCTGTAATCGATGATATGCGACGGAATACTCCTATTGTGGTGCGCCAAACCTTTGCGATATTGGTTGAGGATCGCCCGATACTTCTCCAGCTCTGGTTGAGGCTGGCCATGGTACTGTTGCCGTTTTACCACTTCGTCGATTAGGTATTGGCTGACGGCGGCGTACTGCCCATTAATTATGTACGGAAGGAATCGGATCGGTATATCGTGGAGGAAGTCTGCGATACCGGATGCCATAAATACCGTCGTTACCAGCGTATCGAGCGGCCGCAAGTTGGCGTCGACGAGGTATTCCAAATTTAGTGCAACTAAGGCGTTCTTGGAACTATTATTGACCGTCAACGCCGGCACGTCTTCGCGCGGTTGCGGTGAACCGTGGATGGGAGGTACGAGATGGAAAGCGAAGGTCGCGTCGCTGGGAAATTGACGGACGCTGTGAGCCGGGCTTGGCGTACATTGTATTTCTACTTGCCCTGTTGACACTGCTTCTAGGGAATACGATGCCTGTTTGCGCAGATGCGGATGAACCAATGGGTTTGCCGCTAAAAACGTTAGCCCGATGACGAAGGTTTCGTGACCGATTATCCTTTGCTGCTCGGGATGCAGGAACTGGGCGTTATCGAGAGCCCTGAGGTCGAGCTGAGAAGAAATGACCGAAAAGACGTTCGAAGTCGTCGGATGTTCAGGCATGATCTCCGTCGGATTTCGGGGACCTATAAACGGTTTCATATGAGTGGGATTATAACATTTGTTTCAATTTGTACCTGCGGGGTATAATATTGTCAAGATGGCAACAGAACCGGTGAGAGACGAAAGCGGTCCAGCTAACGCGCTTGGCCCTATATTTTCCGTATTCGATGCGCTTGATTCGGATAAACAAGGTACGCCCGGTGAAAAAAGAGCGGCAATAACAGAGGCTATAGCCCGATTCGGTACTACTCCAGGAATTACCCCTGATCACATGCGAAGACTTTACCAGCATGTAAATATTATGTTTCCGCTCGTTACAGGCGAGGCATTTGCTATCGAAGCGCCGACAAGGCCGGAGTTACGGCTTGATGCGTTACGCCCCGAAGTTACGCCAGAGCCGACATTCGGAAAAGTGCCTGCAATTGTTAAAGACGCTACGCTGCTTCTTGACCCCAAGAGGAAGGCGGGGTATCAGGGGCCAGCCGGCGTTGCGCGTATGAAATCAGAATTTTTCGATACCCGTAGGCAACTTCTCGTCGTTCCGATTGGGACATCTCCGCTCGTCCAAGTTCAGGGGGTAACGCTCACTGAGCCGGTACTTCGCGCTAAGGTAAGGAACGATATCGCGGCGCCAATCGTTGCTACGTTGTATCTTATTATCAATAAAGACAATCTCGATAACCCAAAGGTAAGCGCGCTTGTTCAGATGCTTCAAGAGAAGGTTGTCCAGGTACAAAAACTGACACCGCCATATGACGAGAATAAGAAAATTGCGAACATCGCGAAGCGTATTGGTAATCTAGATGTGCTCGCCCGATCGAGCGCTAACGAAGTTATGCCGGATATAAACAATGACCCGAAAGTTCTCCTGAAAGCTTCACAAATCGCAGTAACGAACTTATTGATGGGGCCGGAAGCCGATAAATTCTTAGGTGCTCTCACTGCCGTCCTTTCCATGACAATCGCAGACGGCGCTCCGGGACAACTTGAGTACGGTTATGCCGTCAATGCATTTCTGATAGACTGTCTTCATAATCCATCGAAGTACGATTTCATCCGATGGTTTAAGACGGCAACATGGGAACAAAGGGCGTAGAGCTGGATGTACGGGATACTTCGGTAGAAATGCTGCCGTACCGTACTCCCGGAACTACCCCCCAAATCATCACCGATATCGTAGCCGGCCTGAACGATCTTTCCACGCGAGATGGATATCAGGCTACAATACTCAATGAAGCTGGACGTGCAATCGAGCGTAACGACTTCATCGTCGCGCAGATGCTGCTTAGGTGCTACGGTACGTATGCGGGGTTTTACCAAGGTTTCACGTCAGCCTTACCGGGTGGAGCATATAAAAATCAGGATGTGGATGGATCGACGACTCTTGAAGTCGTTGCGACGTTAGAACCTGTTGAACCGGACAGTAGCGAGGTACTGAGATCGAAACGACATAAACGGTTCGATCGTTATAAATACGAGCTTCTGCCGAGGGCTACCAAACCTTATGAACATCGAGTTTACGATGTAAGCATCCCTGACCTCAAGACGCTTTCCCCGCGGACTCCATCGGTGGAGCAGCTCGACCAGGAAGCCCGATTCGGCTATATCGATTCATTACATGAGCGATTGCGCGGTGCTGTAATTCCCGGCGGCTTTGTGTACCTGTCCGAGGAGGAATACCTTCTCGATTTCGTCGATATGGCCGATCGACTAACCGAAGTTTATTTGGAAAATCAAATACTCGATGCATCGAACGAGGATGCGCGGTTGGGTTGGTACTCGCTAGAGAACAAAAAGCGGTATTACCAATTGCTTGAAGGTATGCTGACACACGTAAAAATGCGGCTCGACGCAGTGTCTGCGCCTGGCCCCTGGGACCCTGAGCATACCTTAAATGAATACCAATGGTTGATTTTAGTTCGTGAGCGTTTAATGATGCTCTATAGCGGCCCGATCATGAACGACGTGATGAATGGAGAAGTCGACGGCAATATACCGTTCCTTACTGGCCTTATACACGTCGACAGCAAGCTGCAACAAAAGGAATACTCGCAATGGTACGAAATCGTAAAAAATCAGCAGCTTTTGAGAATTGACGAATTATCGAGAACGGCAAAAAAGAGGTCAGGGACAGAAATCGTATTGCTTCGCGATCAAGGTGCGGTTCATGAGGAACTTGCTTACCTCAAGGAGTTGGAAGCCGAAACCCTCGCGCATCCCTTACTCGCCGAACTGTTGGCGGCTGCTGAGGTTGATCCGTTGGTAGCAGAAATCGGGAGAGAACTCCCGGACTTACCTATTCAGGCAGGGATTTACATTGATGGACTGCGTTTAATTAACGAAGGTGGCTCTCTCGATTTCGGGACGGCGCTCGTACATCAATATAAATTGCAGCAATGGGCAGAATTGCTTTCCCGCTTCGGGCTCGAGGTCGGGTATGATGGAGAATACGACGAATCGGTAGGATTAAAAGAGGTGTACATGAATGTCGTGTCGCTAGGCGCCTTGGGATATTCGAGTGAGCGCTTTACCGCAGAGCATTTGGTCGAGGCAATTACCTCGGTTTACGTTATCAGGACGTATGAGATGCTCAAGAAAATCGAGGAACTCAGGAAGAAAGAGGAGGAGACCAAGATCGAACTAATTCGAGACGCTTTTATTTCTGCGGGTGAAGTTCCTCCTGACGTGGAACTCGACGAATCGCGATGGCGACTATCGTTTGATCGGGACCGGGCACGAATCAGAAGGCTTTATGCCGACTTGCGAGAAGGCCGTGAGCAGATGCAGCATTTTTTTTCATTTGGGCAAACTGCGATGGGATTCGAATATGCAGGACGAGAAAAGATTGCGCAAGCTCAGCTTCAAGCAATCCTTAATGTCTCAAAGGCATTTATGCGTTACCAACGATACGACCAATATTCCGACGATGCTGCTTCCGTCATCGCGAGCGTGGATCAAGGCGATATTGCCGTCCAATGCATGAGCGCCACGCGCTTTAACGTGCAATTTATCAGGGAATTGCTCGACAGGATCGAACACAACGCTTTCAATTCGAGCCATGCATTTGTCTCTATGGTTACGAAGCAGCGAGAACATGAGGTGACAGCGTTCGATTGCCATCACGAGGTTGGCTTTTTTGTCCTCGATGCTCCGGTAAACGGCTTCCAATTCGGGATCGTCGATTACAATTACCGCGAAGGCGTGCTCTTGGTTCCACACGATGCGATTACGTGGTTGGAATTCCCGCCCGATTATCCTCATATCGGCGTGCACTCTCCACTTGCCACGAAGATCCAAATCGATACCGGCAAAGTCGTGAGGTTTGACGGAAAATCATACAAGCCCGCCGACGACAGGGCCCCGTTTGAGCTTATGATTTACCGAGATTTCAGGTGTCCGGTTATTCCCGATGCGATTTTGGCGCGGGAACTTAAAATCGCCGGAGCCGAAACGGCGGGCAGGAAGTTGACCGCAGTCGACGACGTATCGTGCATCAGGACTATCATGCGGTTCGAGGAAGGCGATACTATATTTTCGAGCGAATCGCAGGAAAAACTGAATGATGCTTGGAGCTCACCACGGTTATTTACGATCCATTACGGTAGGTCAATCTACAATAAGCAAAAGTGGAGATTGCGCGATGACGTATATGCCCCCTCGCTTCTACTGGGGTTTGTTACCAGATGCCTTAATGTCGCGAAAAGTTGCAGCAGCTTACCGCTCCAATTCATTTATGCCCGAGAATACGAACGGCTGCGCGTTGAGGGAGATACAACGTATAAAAGCGATTGGTACGATACGTATATCGATAATCTCATGTGGAATTTGGCGCCTAGGATTAAGGGGCAACGGGTTCTCGACCAGGGTGATGTTAAAAAGTTTGAGGACGAACTAAGGCTCTATAAGGATCTCGTTACGGAGCAAGATATCGCGGGTATCATGGCGGATGTGAATGCCAAAATCGAGAAGTTCAATATCGATTACGCTCCTGTCGAGATTCTTGAAGAGTCGCTTGATATGGTCCATATCCTTGATGGCATAACTGCGCAAATTGAAGCAGGACTTCCGTTGACACAAAGTTCTATGCGTAGCTTGCAGATGTCGAATGACGGAAACAATGCCTTTGCTGATCTCGACGAAGCCAAAAGGCTTTCCGGCACATCAGTTACGCTTCATGCGGCGTTAAGCGATATGAGACTCATACCTAAAGAAACCGTACGCCAAATAGTTGAGGCGATGTCGGCTCAACCAAATCAAGTGAGAGATTTGCTTGTTTCGCGTACTACGGAATGGCAATTAGTCATACAAGCGCTCAAGCTTCTCGAAGAACAGAAAACTCAGCATTACTTGAGCGATACGTCTGCAGTGCCGCTTATTAACCCCGGGCTTGTCGACGAGGTATAATATCTTCCTATGAACCTTACCGATCGGCTCAATCAGCCGCTTTACAACCTTGAGATCGGAAACGACGGCGTTAGCTGGGAAGAACGGGCAAGACGACTTGTTGCCGTTTCCGGCGTGTCCGTAAACGCTCAAGATCTTAAGAACTATACGGTTGGAGAGGGACCTCGGCAATATAGCTTTACCGACCGCTTGAATGCACACGAGACCTTGCTCGCCGGAGCCTCACCTTGGAAAGCCGCCTACTACTATGATATAGCGAAAGCCGGCAATCATGAGACGGTAAAAACGTCGCGGAAACGACCTGTTGTCCGAACCGATATCCCTCGACGATATGTCTCTGAAGGATACAATAAACGTATAGCCGACTTTGTCGGGGCTCAAGGCAGGTTCGAACCTACTGAGATGGAGGTAAGCAATATCCAGAATATTATTGCGATCGACATGGTGTACTCGGCGTTATTCTGGGGCGTATCGCGGGAAGTGCGGCAACAGTACGAAGAGGCGATTAATCTCTGGCTGTCGCATATACTCGCGGAGCCATCCGATAAGCGTCCCCATCAAATAGAAACGATGCAGGAGATATGGGATTCAACAAGGAATCTTGTCGTCTTCAATCGTTTCTTGCACCAGACAAATTTACGGAGTACCGATGTCCTCAAAGACAAAAATCCATCGGCAAGATTTATAGCGACGTTCGATCCGTATCTCAATGTCGCCCGCGAGTGGTGGTGCAAAATGATCTACAATTCAGGAGGCAAGCATACTGCGCTCGATATCTCGTTGCTTCGCAACTTCGTAAAAGGCCAGGGACCGGTGTGGGGAGAGGAGATGACGCTCGCGTCCGGCATACCAATCGAAGTGCATCTTCGGTCGATTCATTTGCGCGCACTGACGATGGACGTTAGTATGCGCTACGCTGAATGAGCTTGGGAGACTTGGTCGATGTGCCCAAATGGAAAATCTCCAAAGTAAGTTGACCTGCCCATATTATTGCAGGGTTTATCGGCTTACCTCCCGTTCCTTTTTGGTAAATTCCAGCATATGCAATTTTGCGTAGTGGAGCAGTACATACGATGCGAACGCTGTACCGAGTACCGCTAGCTTGTGTTGCAGGGAATCTTGCAACCGGCTTAGTTCTTCAACGGGATCGACATGCTGCATTTGAAGAAGCTGCGATTCGGTGTATTCGATGTGAGCTCTCAGTCGAGGCACGGCAATCCAAACTCCCCGTACATTGCGGTAAACGGCGCCGTGCAGTAAGCTACTTAACTCTTCGAGGGAAAATGCCGGGACGACTGTACATGCGATATTCTCGATCGGATCGAATGTCTGCATGACTGTCGCGATCTGCAATTCATCGGCGATTTTCGCAGCATTTCGAATTCCGCTTCTATTAGGAGTTTGATCAATGGTTACTTCGCCATTGGTAACTTGATAGGTAGTTGTGGGGTCAGGTTCCCAACTGGGCTTTACGGTTATATTCGAAATACGGTAGGCAACAAACCGATCACGTACAATTCCGGCAACACCATCGATTGTGGTGATCCCGTTATCGGTACAAAGTGCAAAGGTTGCTGCAACCGTATTTCTCGTATGTGGCGGAAGTTGAGCGACCGCGTAATCATGCCGCCGGTGAGTTTGCTCCAAGTCGGCTGTCTTGAAGACCAACCCGAAATGATGCGGGTAATTAGATAGCAAGCCGAGTGATATCGGAGGCGCGTTAAGAAGTATCGGCGCGGGAAATGTTGGAGAGAGCGTATCCAAGGATTTGGCGACTAATTCATTCGCTTCTGCGAGGGCGGTTTCTTGTCCTGTCTGCATGGCAATGTAGTCGAAGGGGACTACAGAAATTGCTTTTGGTTGTTGAACCCTTGGGCCCTGTTCTTGCTTGCAGCCGTAAGGAGCGGCATGAGTATCGAAATTGCCTCCTCGAAGCTGATATCGGAAAGATCCAACATTCTCAGTTGTTCTTTCATTGCCGTTCTTCCAAGCAAGAATATGGGGTGGCTCGCATCCAATTCCCCGATTGCAGCATAAACGTGTCCTGCCGAAAAGATCGTATCCGAAACAGCTTTGTCGATAAATTTCGTTCTTCTCATTCCGCGTATCTGCTCGGGTGTCATTCGCAGGATTTGCTTATGGATAGAATGGTTGAAGATAGCAGATGCTAAGTTCGGGTTCATTTGAGACTTCGTTACGAATTCACTAAAGACTCTTTCTTGTTCCGATTCGCGCATATCGATGAGTGCTGGGCCCATTGCGGAAATTACCGCGCGCATACCGTCGGGGTCGGGGATTTCAGCGATGTCCTGATAGAGTTCCATTGCTTTCTTTTGGTCGCCTGCCTTCATGTAGAAGACAGCTTGAGCCGCTACGATAGTACCGTACCTGAATGGATCGTTTTTCCTCATTTTCGACAGCCCCGAAGCCCTGCGGTAGAGACGCGCTAGCTCTGCTTTGTCAGACTCGTTACCCCAAAAGTACGGCCCTATGACTTTGCACATGTATCCCAGAAGCGTTGGTTCGTACGAGTCCAGCCTATGCGCGTTCCCTTCAAGATGTTGCTCGATAATATTTTTCTGCAGCCGCATAATAGGGAAGTGAAGCCCCCAGGTAAGAGCTTTTTCCAAAAGCATTACCGTCTGTTCAAGGCCGTCCCATTCACCTGCCTGCAGGACATTCAGGGGAGGCATACGGTTTATCATCTCACCCATATGCTGTATCGCTTCGTCAGCCGAAAGCGCTAATGCAGATTCCCGCTCGACTGTTTCTTCCGAAGCAGCCTCCGCATAATCGACACGCAACACTGCCGATTCCATATATGTCGCTGTACTATCCAAAAGATCCTGGGCGCGGTCGACAAGCTCGGCGGACGTTTCGTAATCCAACAGATTGCTTCTCAGCAATCGCGCGATAACCATCAGCTCAACATCGGGATTCAGCATGACGCTTCCGAATAGCCTTGTCGTGTTAGCGAGTATCTTAACCACCTGATTTGCCTTATTGACCGCTAGCGTTTGGTCGCCCATTAACATATGGCCTTCCATGCTGGCCAACGCCGCATCGACGGCATTGGGGAAATAGTCTTGGTCGACCATAAGGCCATGGTCAAGCATGGTGCTGCAGGTATCTTGCAATACCGTGCTGATCTCCTGCGCAGAAGTATCGATACCGATATTCCCTAGGTTGAAATAAACTGACATACGATCGTGATTATACTACACAGTAGGTATCGGCAAGATTCAGACGTCCGTAACGTTTACCGGTCGCGGTTTCTTTTGTGGGTGACCAAAAAAACGCCGATAATGAGGCAGACTATTGGGATTATGAATGCGCCGATCACGAAATAATTCGAAAGGCTATTGCTGGTGATGCTGCACTTTTTCGGCAGCGAGCATTGGTCAGAGTAGTATGCTGCTGCGTAGATTAATCCTGCCGCAAGAAACATCCCGAATAGCAAACTGCTTCCGACAAAAAGGCAATTCCGCCAAGGAGAGTAGTAGCGCATGCATTACTTTAGCATTTTACGGCTCGTCTCGAAATTGCGGATTCGTTTAACCCGCTGCCGGTTTTATGATCCGTTTGGGAGAATTACCCGGCGGGAGACCTGCGGAGTTATCGGGCGACAATACCCGTATAGCAGCGTACTGCGTAAACAACTGAGCCGCTGCAGTGAGCGGTTCTGTCGAATCTTCCGCATACATTAATTCGACTCCGATTTTCGTGTCTTCTGCGATTTCGAATGGAGCGAATATACTGCTCGTCGATGGACTTCCGTTTACAACACCGAATCGAGCGAAATCCCCGAAACATCTTCCTCCGGTAGAATCGGGAACCAAGAGGCCGAGGAAATTTGTACCGATCGGCATCCAATCCTCCGGATTCACCAAATGGGGCGCCTGATAGATTAAATTATGGAGAATAACTGGCGCGAATACGCTAAGTGTGCCCGGCTCGTCGTACACATTTTCGCGTTCATGAGGATTGATGTCTTTCCATTCGGTCGGCAGCGAATCGGAGCCTCCTCGGTAGCGGTAGCTATTAGGAAAATAGTACATCGCTACGTTTGTAGGATGTCTTAGTAGATCCTTCGGATTTGCCAGAACCGAAAGCGTGTATCTTCCCAAAACGGGGAAGGCAGGAGTCGAAAAACTTCCGGCAAGATTGCTTCCGACAATGCCTCGAATAATTTGAAAATCGACGCTCCTGAACAGATGATGCAGTTCGAAGAATACTTTCGTATTCTGAGCAATCGACAACTGTCCCGTCTGGATGTCGAAGTAACGGTCTATAAGATCAGCGTGGATGTCGTGGAGTAGCCATTCCGCGCGTTTACGATCGGGATCCTTCATAAAACGTATAAGCTCGGCGATGTGACTCATGGTGCGATTATAGCATTGGCTATTGTGCTGACGATTGCTCTTTATCCCAGCGCGCCATTTCCTTCGATATTCCGGACATAAGCTGGTTCTCGTAGTAGAGAATAGATTCAGGTGTATTGTTCATGCGATGGACATAATCGCTTAGGTGCTGATCGCGTACCGCCTTACCGAACCTCCATGTGATACTCCGATATGCGTCTGCGAATCTTGAATCTTGCTCCAAACGCTCATGAATCTCCAGCTGTACCCGATCATATTCATCCTGAGCCTTTTGTCGGCCCTCATACAGATCGACATCCGGCTCCATGGCGGCTAGACTTTTTTCGGTAGCCTTTTCCAATGTTTCCTCGGTATTCGTGACCATGGGAGATGTCGACTGCTTCTTATTCCATATACGTTCAATGTACTTCAACAGTGCCGTTTCGAGGACTTTCGACTCGTAAAACTTCTCGTACGCCTCGCGTGCGGTCGGATTACCCTTCAACAGGGAAGTGATATCTTCAACTCCAAATACCAACACATCCTGCTCAAAACGACGCAAGCTGGCATAATGGGGTTTATTGAGCGTTTCCCTGAAATCCGACCGATCTGCATAACGCAAAGGTTTTTCCACAGCCTATTATACCAGCCCAACGTAAACACCTTCATATATACCCATAATTGCGCATCAAATAAACCTATGCAATAATTGCGGGCATTGCCGGAAGCATAAGAAATCGGCATATGCTACAATCATTATGCTTCGAGACCCAATCCGAAGCGAAAGAAATTGGATCGTGGTGAAACGGTATCACAGAGGACTTTGAATCCTTTATTCCTGGTTCGAATCCAGGCGATCCAGCCAATTAAGACGTACAATCTCTTTGTTTTGGTTATAGCTTATTGTGTTCGCAATTATGT
>CAZVIJ010000014.1:19306-33064 GCA_964626735.1 uncultured Candidatus Saccharibacteria bacterium | reverse complement strand
GGTACCGTATGTCCTTATACTCGCTTCCGTCTGATGCGGTTAAGACAATTGCAGGGACAATATCGGCATATAGCAGCGGTACGCCATACTTGAACAAGGCGTCGGCAAGCGGATGCAAAATGGCATCTGCTTGAGCCCGTTCTCGTTTTTCCTTTGCAGCATGGATCAGGTTAAACATCTGCACATTATCTCATGAAGACTACCTTATTAGTAACCCCTATGATACAATACTTATACAAAGACCCAGTTTTCGAATTGTCACCGTATGGTGTGCGTTTCTTACGATCGTAAGAATAGAAACTGGGTCGATCTATTTAAACTCCCAGTCGTCTTCGATTAGTTTCGAGAAGAACCTGATGAAGTTTTCTTTATCGGATTCATTTTCATGCGATCGTCTAATAGCTCCGGCAATCATGTCGGCCAATTGAATAAGAACATTCGATCTCGAATCTTGAAATTTAAGGTTCTTCATCACATGCCTAGTATCGCTATTCAATTTATCTCGTAAATATTTTACGAGTTCTTGTTTAAATTTCCTCTCCCCTAATCCATCTAATCTTATTTTGGCATTTTTTATAGTATTGTTATTCATATCGAGTACGTTACGCAGTGCGTAGTTATAGAACTTTTCCTTCTCAGATCGTAATGTCTTGCTGTAAATGAGTTCTTTGTTGAACGAAATCGAGCGAATTCTGAACTTCATTTTGCTGACAGTTTCGAAAAATCGTATCTTTAGATTACGATCTGTTTTATTGAATTTAAATTCAAATCGGTCATCTTTTCCCAACTTCTGCCTTAACCGTTTAATACATAAGGCTGTTTCTTCTGCATCCAAATCATCATCGAAAATTATTAGCGCAATGACAAAAAACTTGCTTGACCCTGCAGTCGTCTTGAAGCCAGCGTCACCAGATTCATCAATAAAGACCAGCATAATCACGATTTTACCAAATAAGGTCTTCAACACAAATGAACGATTAAACCGTATAATTACGTATGAACCGGCTCCAGAACCTAATCGTCCATACCGCCCACGGGAGAATTTACAACGGTCTGACATATATCAGCCCCGAGTCGCTATCGCCTACGCCGGACGGTTCAACCACCGAGCCTGCGATGCTTACCCTTATGATAAAAACTTTCGGTTTGGATATGCCCGTGATGAACCCACAAGGTTTGCAGCTTCCCGGACCGGAATCGATCGAGTCGCGTATCAGTCCAATCAAAACAACTGCGCCGATATTCGCATCGCTTTATTATGTCGATGCCGCAAGTCCGCTCACGCGAAGATCCCCCAAACACCATCTGCCGCAAGCGGTATTGAGCCAAGAAAAACACGGGTTGGTCGGAATGCGGAACACAAACTCTCCGATGCTCATCGAAGAAATGGCGGAAGAAATATCTTTCCTGTCTCAAGATCCGCATATGGCGGGAGTACAAGATTATCCGTATGGAGATGTCGAAATTACCCTTCGCCCAGGCTCCATAATATCAGACATACTCGTGATGGTTTTCACTGTCGATTTGAAACACTGGGACGAGCCATCGGTGAAATTCGGGTTCGATGAGTACCACCCGGTAACACGCGCCGTTCAGCATACGGTTACTATCGATATTGACCGCTAAACACGCGCGTTAACGAAGCAAGAGTACCGCGCGTTCGTAGAATGGCGCTTGTGAATTAGCCGCTTGGCTTTCATCCGTCTGTGCATTAGCCGTCAGAAAGTTCCTTAGCCAGTCAATTCGCTGTTGGTTTGCCAAAAGATCGATATCTTTCTCCATATACTGGGACTTTAGCGAACTGCGATTTACATGGTAGCCGAACCAGAGCCAAAAGCGTTCCAATTCGAAAGTGGTATCGTGTATTTCTGCAGTGGTACACCCAAGCAGAAAACCGGCACGTTCTAAAGCGTCGAGTAAAAGTACCGATTCCAAAGGGTATTGGGCAACCTGCCGTACCAATCCGATATTCTCTTGCTGAGCCGTGAAAAATCGGGGACCTTTTTCATAAATGCGGTATGTGACGCGAAATATATTTTCCGGCAAAACTGACCTGACATTAAAGGTCTCTTTACCATCGTGCTCCACAAATGCCATGTTCGCATCGAACGGGAGTTCATGATAATCGAGGCAATTGTTGACAACCATTAAAACATCGTCCCGTTTGTGCATGAGGGGATTATACACTACCTCAAGCGACATCGACCTCCATTTGTATGTCCTCTGGTATAATCGCGGCATGGCAACTTTCGACCATTACGGTTACGACCAAGGACAAGTATTCACAGGCGATGATCAGACGCCGAGAAGCGATGATCATTCACCACTACCAGCGTATGACGAGGCAGATCAGGAAATAGCAAGAACATGCCCTAATTGCGCTGCGCAGAATACGATACTATTACGCGCTCTCGTTTGGCCTCATACGGTATACAGCTACGATCAAAATAATCTCCAGAGCTACTTTGCGGACAAAGCATGCACGAGATGCGGACAGCCGTTGTTTATCCCGGCAATTTAACCCTACATAGAATAACGTAAACATATCATACCAAATATCAGATGGACTGGTCGGTTATACCTTTAATCCAGACACATCAGAGCCGATACTCGGCGTAAATGGAGTAGCGTTCGAACCGTCGGCAATGCTATCGGCGGGATTATCGATTTTTGCCGAACATCACCATGTGCCGTTAGACCGGCCTCATTTAGTCAAATTGATTCTCCAGAAGCACGGTATCTTGTATCGGGAGAATTCGCTCGGGCAAGCGTATTTTCTGAACAAAGAGTATCTCGAACTGGGTGAGCCTTCGCCGGCAACGACATTCCGTTTTGCGAAAGCCGGACGACGTCATGTGCTGACGAACTTCCAGCCGCAGCCGGCGTTTCCGCATTTCTCGAACGGATTCGCGGAATTTGAAGAAGTGCCCGAAGACGCGCTCGCATCGGCAGTCGTCGACGTGAACGGCAAGGTGTTGTTCCTGACTCCATTGGAATACGCGCTTCTGAGGCACTTTGTCCTTCACAAAGATCGAATGGTATCCGAACAAGAGTTGAGACGCTACTTTTGGACACCGCAGCTCAACAGCAACTCCCCCCGGGTGTATATAAACTCGCTACGGAACAAGCTCAAACTGCGAGATGAAGACAAAAACCGATATATCCTCTCGACAACGCACAGGGTCGGATACCGCTTTAGGGAAAGCTGAAGTTACATCACAACCGTTCTATATTGCCATAATAATGCTCCATATGTGTATAATCCGGCATGTTTACGGTTTCATCAGGCATGCCAGGCTACGATTGGAGATTGCGCGAACCGGTCGTCGGCGCGAACGGCGAAACATTTGTTCCGAACTCCCATGAGGCCAAGGTACTCGCATTCTTTTCCCGAAATAAGCACCGGTCGTTCAGCCAGCAAAACATGATCGAAGGAATTCATGACGCTTGTCCGCCATTTTACATTCATTATTTAACCTCCTCGATGAGCTCGTTGGCTCATTACCTGGAGGCGCCTTCGGAAACGTACGAAGGGTACCGATTGTATCGTCCGGGACAAGGGTATATTTTTACCGACTTCGTTCCCCGCTCGTTTTTCCCGAATGTAGCCGACGGATTTCAGGCGCTTATAGGGTTGGAGTCGTCTATTTACTCCGCAGTAGTACGATGTGACGGGCAAGTTGAGTTCTTGAGCGACCTCGAACTTAAATTCCTGCATGCGCTCGCAACGAGAAGGAATGCGACGGTACCGAATCATCAGCTGATTCGCGCTATCTGGGGCGACAACGTGTATGACGAAACGAATTTGCGAGGCCTCGTGCATCGGGTAAAGAAGAAATTGCAGTTGGATGCCGACACGAATCAGGCAGTCAGGATTGAAGCCTCAAGACGCACGGGAGGCTACCGGCTTATTGTCGATGACGTACTGATTGAAGCGCTTGCGGCGCAAACTGAATGTCGAGAGTAGCGGTTTGCGGTAGTTCTATCGAACACGGTTTATCAATCTATCTTTTGTTCATGGATGGTATATACTAAATGCAACCATGCGGAAGTATCTGAAAATTCTCTCGAATACCTTCGCAACAACGCTCGAATACCGCACGAACTTTCTTGGGCGCCTTGTCGTCGAAGGGTTTTCCGTCGCCAGCTTCCTGGTTCTTTGGACATCGGTTTACCGAACGAATGAAAGCGTTGCTGGTTACAACCTGAGCGAAGCGCTCCTCTACTATATCGTCATTCCGCTCGTAAGCTTCATTACGATGTGCACGATTTCCGACGAAATCGCGCCGACGATAAAATCGGGATTTCTCTCCAACCTGCTCATCAAGCCATACAACATTTGGACCGCATCGTTCTTCGAAACCCTCGGCAACAAAATCAGCGTCCTCCTTGTCACTTCTCCGCTCTACCTTGCCGCATTCATCTACATCGGCTACTTTACGACGACATCAATAAGTTCTGCAGGAATCGAGTTCGCGCTTCTGTTCGGGATCCTTGCCTTTGTCATGCATTTCTTCATGGACTTGCTGATTGCATGGACGGCGTTTTGGGTCGACGATACATGGGCGTTCTATCATGCAAAATACATCACCTTCGCGATACTCGGAGGGGCAAGCTTTCCCCTGGAATTCCTGCCGCATACCCTGCAGACCCTCTTCAACATATTGCCGTTCAAGTTCATTTACTACGTACCGACCAGCTACTTTCTTGGAAAACGCGATCCTCGCATGTACTTTACGCAAGATCTGCTCCAGCTGTTCGCCTGGTCGTTGCTGTTCGCGGCGATCGGATATTTCATATGGAAGAAAGGATTAAAGCGTTATGCTGCGTTCGGCGGTTAGGACAATCGGAAAGTACCTGAGGATCTATCGTATTCTCATGCGTTTCGCACTCATCCGCGCGACGCAATATCGGGTAAGCTTCTTGATCGAGTTATTGGTAGAATTCGGCCACCAAATCGTCCTGATATTCTTTTTCCAAGTCGTTTACGCAAATGTTAAAGGTATCGCCGGATGGACGTATTACGAAGTGCTGTTCTTTACCGGACTCAATATCGTTGCGTCGGAATTCTTGCTCAGCGCATTCTATATTTTCAACCTCAAGCAGCTACCGAGAAAAATCAAAAACGGCGAGCTCGACCAATCGCTCCTGCTTCCCATCAACCCGCTTTTCAACCAGAGCGTCTCGATGCCGTACTATACCGGGTTTGTAGCGATGCTTTCCGGGATATTCCTGATGATCTACTCACTCTTCCACCTGAGCGTATCGTTCAACCCAATCGCCGTTGTTGTTGCGCTCGTGATGGTTCTATTCGGGTTTGTTATTGCCTACTCCATTTTCGTTATTTTCTCCTCGCTCACGTTTTATTTCTTGAACGCGCAAAGCCTGGTTAGCATCGGACAGCACGTCGTCACTGAGTTTAAGGCAAACCCTCCAAGCGTATATGTCGGTTGGCTACGGATACTGTTCATGTATATCATCCCGGTCGTGTTCATCGCGGGCGTTCCGGCAAGCACGATACTCCACGCGATTGACTTCCGTATGCTTTGGATTGCAGCCTTGCTTGCGGCGATCTTCTTCACGGCCGCACTACTGCTCTGGAATCGAATGATTAAATTTTATGCATCAGCAACCTAACATGGACGAATCAATCAGCGTAAAGAAATTAGTAAAAAGCTATCAGGTGCACAACAAGCCCGAGGGCTTGAAAGGAAGCATCGCATCATTTTTCAAGCGGGAGACCAAGCTCGTCGAAGCAGTAAAGGATATATCATTCACCATTAACCAAGGCGAGATGGTAGGATTTATCGGGCCGAATGGTGCGGGAAAAACGACAACCTTGAAAATGCTGAGCGGCATCCTCTATCCTACTTCGGGAGAAGTGAACGTATTGGGTTACGACCCGTACAAACGCAATCCGGAATTCCTCAAGCAGATCGCTCTCGTCATGGGGCAAAAGAACCAGCTCTGGAGCGACCTCCCCCCCATCGACACCTTCAAGCTCCATAAGGAAATCTACGAAATCCCCGAAGAAAGGTACCGGCAAATCCTCGACGAGCTGGTCAATTTGCTCGATCTTAAAGAAGTACTATATCGGCAAACCCGACGTCTATCTCTCGGGCAAAAGATGAAATGCGAGTTTGTCGCAGCCCTCATCCACGCTCCCAAAGTGCTCTTCCTCGACGAACCGACCATAGGTCTCGACGTCATCGTCCAAAAGAAAGTACGGGAATTCATCAAGGAGTACAACAAGCGCTACAACTCTACCGTCATACTTACCAGCCACTATATGGATGACGTCAAGGAAATCTGCGACCGCGTCATCATGATCAATCACGGACAGCTGGTATTCGATGGAGCAACCGAGGAACTTATCAGGAAGTACGCAGGCCATAAAATCCTCGCTCCGACATTCAATTCCAGGGTAACCGAGGAAGAGCTGCAGGAGTTTGGGGAAGTGCAATCGTTCAACTACCCGCAGGCAACGATTCTCGTACCTCGCGAGGATACTTCGAAAGTGGCGGCGATGCTGCTCTCGAAATACGATCTCGACGACCTCAACATAAACGAGCCGAGGCTTGAGGATATCATCCGCGTCGCATACGAAGGTTGAAACGGCGCGAAAACTCCGCGTGCTTTATCGTCTGCTGCTTACCCTTCGAAGAAGAACCGAACCGTAATGCCCGTACGAAAGCAGTTCGGCAAGAATATTATAGCGTTCTTCGAACATATCGAGGCGATAGTGCGTATGAGATTCAAGTGAATATCCCTCGGCATAACCATCGCGTGCTAACGCTTCCAAATCAAACCCATCCTTCATGAATTGCGCTAGTAAGGCGCCGTAATGTTCAACTCCGCTCAACTCGCTTTCCTCCGCGGTATCGGGGTTTCTGGAAAGAATATCGATGTTCCTTCTTTTCAAGAGCGGTACCACAGCGCTCAATACGCTACCATCTTGGTGGATGCCTTCGATGATATGCTCATCGGTAGAATTTCCTTGAACATTGAGGGTATGTCCGTTCGCATACCCCGATGCGATTACGAGTCCGTTCACCAATCGAGCAACAGAGTCGCCTACCCGTTGGTAATACGCTCCCTGAATATCCACTGAAGTAGCCCTACCCCGTCCGGTATGCATGATGGTAATGATAGAAGCTGATGATACGTAGCGTGCAGTTCTCAAACCTTCGCTCATCAGGTGATTGACCGTATGGGCGTATCGTTCATGGTCAACGATACCCTTAGGAGACTCAGTGAGCATCGATTGCAGTATAGGCCCCAAGGTATTGGAAAGTCGATATGATTCAGCGGTCCTACGAGCCTGTTCGGCTGCCCGTAAATCTCTGTCTTCAGCAGTTTCGCCGATCCGTTTGAGGGTATAACGGTCAGGCTCTCTGCCGATGCCTACGGTTACCTCGTAATCATCGGCTTGGTTATTCGGCGTAAAGTGCGATACCAATACCAATCCGTTACCGGAGTTTTCGTCAATCGTGACTTCAGCATAACGTTTGTTCCCGAAGGGAAATGGCCTTGTCTCGTTCGGCCCAACATTGCCTTGGTAAATGGGATAATCCGTCGGTAGCAAAGAAACAATCGTGTGCATACCCAATTATCTCACGAATTGCCCTGATCTGCTGTGGTATACTCCATGTCAAATGATCGACAACATCCACGTCGTACCCGTTACCATGAGCCCTTACCCGGAGGAAAGTATTGGCCGTCCCGAAACCGGGGAATCAATCGTATACCGGGAACTGACTGACATAAAATATACCTCAGGACTCGTGGTGCAAGGTCTCATCAGCAAAGCATATACAGACGGAGAGGATATCGCGGTTGAGGCGCTCGTCGACCAGACCATCGACGAGAAAACGCACAACCTGATGCGAAGGCAATTCCTTTTGGTCCATGGGACATCGTCAACCGACGATAGTACGCTATTCGAGGCGACATCTCACCAAACATGGTTTCATAAGGCAGCAGACGGAATATCCGATGAGTTCGCTTCAAACCATCTGCTCCAGGAACGATTGTGCGTATCGATGTATGGCGTAAGCGGCAGAAGGACGAGCAGGGATAGATGCGTGTACCATGGCAGGCTCTGGAACGCCAATCAAAATTTCGCAATCCACCGGGGATCTGGAAACATGAAAATGGATGCCTTATATGGCCCGAACGGATCGATACTAGGTATCGACGTTAACGATTTCCGCGGCTTCAGCTTCAATTTTACGACGCTCTCCTTGCCCGACGATCCGGTTCCGACCGATCTTACGCTCACGTACCGGGAGACGAGGGATCATGGGAATATGCCGACGATTATCGCAGCGGTAAACGGCGTAATCTTCCAAGCTCACGGGGCGATCATCTCCCATAGCAATTCCCCGAAAACATCCAAGCTCGTCGTGTACGCATCGATCACGCAAGGCATGGATGTCACCGCGGTAAAAAGCTACGCGGCATGCGTTCTTGGGGGGACAATTCCGCTCTACACGGATATGGAACGGACGTTCGAATGGATGAAGAATCAAGATGAGTCATCGGTCGATAAGGCATTCAACGATTGGAAGCGTGCCTTTATTGGTCAACCAGAATTTTTGCAGACATCACAAGTAAGAATCTAAACCGTTGTAATCGAACCGGACTACAAAATGTTATGCGTTCCCGCGCGAGTAATATGTAACTTTTGTCTATGGGATCGAACAATAAATTTAGAGGAAACGGCACCGATGCAGAAAAATTTTTCATTACAACATACCTTGATTCTCACCATTTAGGCTTCGAGAAAATAAAGGAAACGAACACGAAAACACCGGACGGGTATATCACCGACCGCAACCGCAGGCGAATTGCGCTTATCGAGGTAAAACTTGTCACGCACGGCAAACGCGAGTCACATGGTCCGGAAGAAGAAAAGATCCACAAGACGATCGGACGTCAGATTAGCAAGGCTAAGAAACAGCTTAAGCAAATTGAAACTAATCTGCCGAAGGTCGTCTATCTTATTGGGGACGACCCGGCAATCGAATCGAATTCCCTGAAGCGCGCCCTGTTTGGCGAGTGGATGTCTCAAATATATGAACGCGCCGGACTCGTATTCAACTGGTATAAAGGGTTCCATCCGGTATACCGCAAGTCCAACAAGTTCCGGGATGATGTCCTGTCGGGAGTAATCTGCCTAGTCAGCGACGGCAGTTCGTTCAAATCGATCGTCGTAGAAAACAACACGTTCCAAAACTTGCCGTTCGAACTTATCGACAACACCGATATCATCGAGCACACGCAGTATATAAAAGGCGAAAACGAAATCTACCTGAATACCATTCAGAAGGGGACGTTAGCGGTGCAGTGAAACCGACGATTACCCCGTGAAGATGATAAAATAGGCAATCATGAAAATGCCGGATTCAGCAGAACCAACACCGGAAGTGGTTTCAATGTTGGCAAGGAACGGCTATACGTCTGAGCAGATAGCTGCGATGGGATGGTTTGCAACGCCAAATCTCTACCCAGTCGCTTCGAGGAAATCGCGTAAGGACCTCCAGGAAAATGGCGAAGTTGATGCCATGGCAGTCGTAACGCCATTTCTCGGCAATCCGATTCTTAACGGCTCGCTTCGAACGATGGATTTTCTGAACGGCTGCGGCAAACATTGCGATACTTGCTTGGCTGATGCACCGCTTCCATCGCGAATTTTCGGCGTCGCTTCTTTGGCGAGGCTTTGGAGGAACCAGGACTTTCTCGACATGCTGCAACCCGATTCGTTCCGCGTTGGGTCATCGGGTGATATTTCTGATCATCCCTATGCGATACCTTTGGTTAAACTTATCCTCGAGGCAACCGACTATATGCATAGAAAGCGTACCGTAGAGAAAAAGCAGCCATACAAAATCAAAATTTATACGAATTACCGTATGAAGAACGAACAATTCCTCGACGAACTTTTGGAAATTGCACGAGCATCACGACGTCTTTATGTAACGGTCTCCCTCCCACTCAATCGAGCCACGACAGTGTCGCAGCAATTCGAACTCTATGTGAGGAACAGAAGTAGCATCTTCTCCTCCTTAACAGGACGTCGTGACGAACGGGGAATAATGTTGTGGAACCACCAAACGAATAATTCAAATATTTTCGTTCAAGATGTTAATTCTTTCGGTCGCACGATGCGCCCCATATTCTTCAATGGGAGAATCCTTTCAGAAAAATTGATTAAGCAGCTCGGTATGCACGAGGATCCGAATTACGCATTGAAGGGCTATTATCACCGAAGCGCCGTAAAACCGTACCTCAATCCAGACGGCTTATGGATGATGATCTACGCGACATTAATTCAATCCCACACATGTAGGGTCTTTACTCCACTTACCCCCGAGAACGTGCCGGCATTAAGCAGGCTCGGGTTCCATCCCGACTTTCCCACACCTCCAAATTGGCCAGGGCATGAAGCCAATACAAATTTCTTAGGGCATGAATACGGTCCGATGGTAAAAGCCGATAAAGGGAAGCCTCTCCGTAAGATCAAACGAATTGGAGAATGACAAGTTCGTGTTATACTTTTCCAAATGATGAGGTACGTGCAACAATTAACTGCGGGAGTTGAAAGCGTAACAGCGGAATATATCCGCACGACGGTTCACTCGCCGCGCAGTCTCAATATACTTGGCGTTTCCCCGTTCCCCGAAAAGCAGCACCTTCTCGAAATAGCCCAGTTGAATGAAAGCGGCGGAACTCATGAGTCGATCGGAGCAGTATCCCAGTGGGTCGAATCACTCCTGATGTTTCCGGTCGGCCAGCGCCCCGACATGAAAGTTAAGGCTGAAGCCCTCCGAAGGCAGGAAGAAGCCGGCGGCGCCTCCGCAGCTGTTAAAATCGGCGAATCGTATCAGAGCAAGCTAAAGTATGACTACACCTCGGCAATAGCGCTTGCACTCCACTTATCTTCGGTGCCCGAACTCATTCCTCATCCGACGACCGACAAGGTCGTTATATTCCTCCGGAAACATTGTCTCTCTTCGGACGAGCAATTGGCGCTTCTCGATTTCTTGGCGAACGAAACCGGATTTTATGGTCTTCTTTCGCAAGCGGATACGAAGCAAGGCAGGAAAACGATCATGCAGTTGAATGCCGATCAAGAGGTTGCCTTGGACCAATTGACGAATGTAGGAGCAATTATCGAAAGAATCCTCAACTCGCCGGCCAGCAGGGAACTTATCGAGCTCACCAATGCAATGCTGAGGGAAAACATGAAAGGCGATCGTCCCGAATCGATTGCCGTCGGTTATGCCATCAGCGATTTCATCGCACGGTACATGGAAAACCGCGCATCGTTCGAGGTCGGCGGGCAGTACAAGCAACGCAGAGACAAAAGAAGCTAGCACATGATAACTGCCCTCGAAAACATTTCCTCGGCCACTCCAATCGACCTCGAAACAACGGACATCGTCAGCATCGACTCTCCCAAAGTACAACCGGTTGTAGCGGCAATTTACGCATTGATCGACAATCCGTCATGGAGAGATATGGGAATGGAATCCCTGCTGAACATAGCCCAAGGATATTTGCACTCCGGAAGGATATTCGACGCGCTTGCCTTCTTGCGTTCCTACCAAGCGCAGGTATTTGACGAAGACAGCGAAAATTGGAGACAGCTTCATTTCCCTAATGAAGAAACGCCGGATACTCCGGAAACACAAAGACATACCCGATATCGCGAACTCTCCCAAGAAGCGAACGAACGCATGAAGCGCAATAGCGCCCATTGGGGGATGCACCAAGGCCCTAACCTTCGATTCCTCGAAGTTGAAGTTCCCAGCGAAGAAGAACGAGCATGCGATGTAGAATTCATGTACGTCGACTACCTGCTTGATGAAGTAGAAGCGGACGTCGATTACGGTCTAACGCATAACTTTGCACAAAACTTTATCGGTATACTTGATGTTCTCACTTTGATCAGGCAAAAAAACCTAATCCGCGATAAGACTTCGAACATAGGTATACGCTGGGCGGATAAAGATTTATGCGAAGAATTCTACGAAAAGACAGAACGCATCATGCAGCTTGCGATCAATTTGCTGACTAAACACGGCCTCTTCCCGAACCGATGGACAAAAGAGCAACTCTACGGGTCGCTCTCTTCGACCGATTTATGGGCGGTCATGTTTAGAATAGAGTTCATGAACTTCATGACGTCGGTTATAACCCAAGACATGGTGCGCGGCGATTATCCGAGACCGTTCCCAAATGTCGATGCGATCAACGAGCTGGATTGGGAGTATCCCGGGCAGATCGAGCATCACCGTAATAGTCCCGATATTGTCTACCACAACGTATGGCATACGGCTCACGACGAAGAAATTCCGAAACACCGCGCGGAAGCGAGGCGCAGATTTGACGCGAATAAAGAACGTTTCAACGATCCTCGCCTCATCCATGTCAGGCGTATGACCCTGTTGGAGAAGAAGGAGCAGAAAGTCTTGGCGAGCCCGCTTTTCGAGGGATTGAGGACAACTGACGAAACTTCAGAAGCAATTAATGCAATAAGCGAACGGCTGCCAACATTCCGAAGCATCGCAGCCGTGCTGCTCGATGAAGCATGCGCGTACGGTTTGGAACCGGCCGACTTCGGAGAGGCGCTCGTTGCGAAAGTACCGCTGATGCGTCAGCTCCTTATGCGGTTGCAGTCAGACGGATTGGCAATCCTGCACGAAGATACCCCCATAGAATTCGATCCGAATTTGGGGATATCCAATCAGCTGCTGAATGTCATCGCGCTCGCCAGCAACGGTTGGATGAACACGCGACTCATGGCTGCAGAAATGCGGGAATCGATCGCAACCGTGTTCCAATTGCGCATCTACCAGCTGCTCTCGAAACTCGAAGACGCCCGGTGGATGCAAATATACGAGCAATCGTTCGATGAGGACGATCGTGAATCGCATACGCTCGAGGAAATCGCTCGGTTAAAGAAGATCATGGCCGATCTTTGGGCAAGCCCTTTCCACCGCGATAGGCTCGCGATGCGAAATCTCGCCGAAGTCCGGGCGGGCGAACCGTTTAACTTTGAAAAAGTACTCAACGGCGAGGAATTCGCGATGAGCGATGAACAAAAGGCACTCGAGCTGAAAATCGTTTTCGAAACTGCACTTGAAGTATTGAAACACCGGGAATACGACGAACAGTTTTCGCGGATTTCGCTCGTCCTCGAGGGGATGCAGGAAGGAAAGATCCCGATGCAGTGCATGGTCTCAGCCCAAATCGCATGCCAACTCTTGAGGGAAGGATTCGATACGATACCGTATGAGCGCAATGAAGGAAGGACGAATCGCGCGTTTATCGCAACCGTCAGCAAGCAGCAAAAATCGGAATCCGATTCTGCCGATACCAATCATGACGTTTGCGTTACCTACGCGGGAGGTATGTTCATGATTCTCGATTACAACTTTCCGCACGGCGCTATCGTGTTCGATGCCGATGCTGTAACGGTTAAGGATTTGAAATCGGCGACACGGCATCCGGAGCTCAAGGGCAAGGCGCTTAAGCTAGTGCTCGACAAGAAAAAGGTACGGATATTCGACGGAAAGGAATTTCGACCGTTCGATTACGCAGCGCCGTATGAATTGATGGTACATATGGATCCTCAGTTACAGCCGATCCCCGAACTCGTCATTGCCCAGCAGTTTAGGGATTTGCATGATTCCAACATCTCATCCGAGCTGTGTCCGTACGACGAAATGAATGCTCGCCGCGACATAGCGA
>CAZVIJ010000014.1:1033-19296 GCA_964626735.1 uncultured Candidatus Saccharibacteria bacterium | reverse complement strand
TCAAATCCAACAAAGAACCGTATTACGTATCGCCTCAGTCTGAAGAATATCGGCAGGCAGTCAGGTCACTGGACGTTATGGCGTGCGAATACTTCAGGAGCTATACCAACTGGAGAAAATGGGAAGCGACAGACGGATTCATCAACGTTGCTCAAAACGCGTACGAGATTACGGAATCTCTCACGCTTGCACAAATTTCTGGCAATTGGGCTCTCGAGTACGCGTTCTCCCGCGAGGCGAACAACTTGGCAAGCGAACTTGGTGCCCAGCAGATAGAAATCGAACTCGACGGCGAGTGGCGTAATAAGCTCATCACGACGAAAGCGTTGGATATCAAGAAATCAAGCGATAGGAACCGCGCGCTCTCGAAATTCCGGGAAGAGCTCGCGTTTTACGATGAAGCAATACCGCCGGAAGAAGCAGATGAAATCATCGATGTTGTGCATCGCATCCTCGCTCAGGCAGATGCAGACGAAACAAGCCTCCAGGTTGTTGAAACAAGCATTGCGGTCATGAGTCCCCGTACTCATGAGATGATGGTTCGGGCAGTAGAGGCGGCATTGGCAGCCCATGGATCATCGAACGATAAGCTGATAGAACATAATACAGCCGTACGCGATCGTCCGACGCGAATGGTCAGGAACATCGAGGAGTCGATACGAAGATCGATGCTGAGAGACATTTGGCAGCTTACGATAACATCGTTTGCGCCGATGGCCCAAGAGGATGTCACCATGATACGCAATGCAATCAAGAACGTGCCGCAAGCATTCGGCGATCTCATAATCGGGCGAGCATTACAATGGGCTACGCTCAATAAGCAGCTGAAAGAAATTGCTGGCAAACGCGAAAAGGAAAAGTCAGCGCTTGCGTCGGCGCAACATCAGCTGGTGCTCAAACGGTCCTTGAAAGACGAAGAAACCTAAGGCATCCATTACTCGTCTTCAAGATCGAGATCATCATCGCTACCGAGTTGCCCCGAAGAACGCGTGAAAAATTGAAGATACCGATCTTGTATCCACGTATCCGCGATATCCCTGATAATCCATGCGAAAACTTCACCAAAATCATCCTCAGTATTCGGAAGATGCCAACGCATCGAATTCATGAGCATTTCAGCAATATCGATAGCGGAAGAAAAAACGGAACTCGAGACGAGCATTTCGATTCTCAGGTGCTCTCCTTCAACCACGACAGCGGAAACATTGAAGTCGTCGGGAAACTCTTCGCATACCGCAAAGAAATCCGGGTCCAGGGCGTTAATGAAGACATCACGTTCGGGCTCTATCATGCCCTCTCCGGGAAGATCATGTCCGGGAAGTTGGTTGCGACCATGCTTGTAATACTTTTCCTCACCCGGCAAAACGTGTAGAGGAAGATCTTCATCGTGGTCTGCCCCTTCTTGAGCTCGCAGATACTCTAAAGCAGATCGGGCAATCGTCGAAATTATATTATTCCTTTGCAGCGTCGACGGGTTATTGATTATCGATTCGAAGGTATGAATATCATTGTTCGTAATCAAAGTAATTCCATACGTCGGTAATCCAAGCATCGCGGAGCACATCTGGATACCATGCGCCTGTAGGAATACGATTGGTTCTGGAGCGGCAAGAACTCGTTGGACATCATCCGTCAATTCGAAGTTCCAGCTTTCAAAAAGTGCCATGCGGGATTATACCATCACCAACAGTTACGGTTTCCTACTTCAGCTTCCTCTTGATAATCCCGACATCAGCCGGATCGTTGCACTTGAAATTGAAGAACGCATTGATGCGCGCTTGTTGTATACGTTTATTCGCCTCTTCATACCGATCGTGGTACGTCTCCTTATCGCTGTCAGGCAATCCGCCGCTCCTGATCTGAACAGGTCCGACAAAGTAATGCATGATTTCGTTATAGGCGAATTCGATTATTTTTTGGACATTAGTATCCTCATTGAGCTTTTTACGTTCGTCCGGAGTTCCCGTCTTCAATTTCGCGAAAAGAGCGTGGGCCGTTCGATTTAGCCGTTCCTTGAGATCGGTATACGAGGCATGATCGATTCCCAAAGCCCGTTCTGTTCCTTCGAGCCGGTGGAAGAATTCATCGTTCGCCTTCTTCTCGTCGGGTTTCGAATTGTCTCCCGGCGCATACTGCAGGAGATGATCAGTACCGTCATAGCGGATCATCTCGTACTTCCTGCTGCACCAGTAATCGAGAATATTGAACGTCTCAAGCAAGTTCACGCGGTAATATTCGCACAAAGCACGTTTATCGATAAAATCCACCAGCCGATCCCAGCCGTAGTCCACGTTATGCTGCAGCTCATGTACCGAAGTTATTTTCGCATTTTCGTACGTCTGAGCCCCGCCGATCCATAGATTGTCCCTATTTGCGGCACCTGCGCCTCCACGCCTGATATGCACGTCTTGGGGACAGATCATCGAGAAGTATTTGGAGATGCCGAAAACTTTCTTCAATGCTTTGTACTTTTCATCGCGCTGGCTGTCGGTAACTTTATCGAGAGCGAGATAATCTTTATCGGGCTTATCGGGATCCCAAAAATTGCAAACCACATTATCAACATTAGCCTGCGCAACGACATCGAGCTCTCCCATTCTCTGCCCCCAAGGCTTCTTGAGAATTTCAAAGATCTGCTGCTCTTGCCCCGTAAGCGGCAAGTTTCGCATTGCCTTATACAGAGGAAGCATGAAACTGATCCTGTTCGGCACAAATCCGAAAACCTCCTGGTACCTTTGAAGCTCAGCGTCTACCCCTTCAAATTCAACCAGTAGTTCACGGTTTTCAGGTGTTGGTGTAGGCGGTTCGGGTGTTGGCGGCGGAGGGTCGGTAGGACGTGGAATAGTCGGAGAAGGCCGTACGGGCGATGGCGCCGGGTTTTCCGAACCGCTCCCAATATTCACGGAAATTCCCACTTGCTTTGCTATATACGCGGCCGACAGCAGAGCGCCGGTTCCGACTACGGCGCCGATAAAGCCGCGACGTTTCCGCCAATTGCGGCGAACGGGAATAGCGTTGGGTTGCGCTTTAGGTACCGGCTGTGGCGGTATAGCAACGGGCATTACCTTCGTGGGCGGAATATTAAATGGCATCGGTCGTGCTGGTGCTTGCTGGTATTTCTGCAGATCTTCCCCCCTATTCACGACAAGCGCGAGAGCCATATGTTCCCGCGAAAACGTAATCTGCTGTATTGCCTCGATTATCTCTGTTTCGAACCGTCACCGGGTGATGTTTTACCCTGCTGCACATCCCGAACGATACGATCGATGACGACGCGAAGGGGCCTGTTCTGGCTCATCAAATCGAACACCTTCATAGTCCCCGAGCCCACAAGCATTACATCCCCGTCTTCCATAACGAACCCCGATCGATCCACCTTCCTGACTAATCCCGACCTTCCGAAGACATGATCGTCACCTACATACGAACTGATTTGACGCTCTTCCAATTCGGTCGGATGGTAGTTCTCTCCAAAGACTTCGAACTTATCGTACGCCATAGAATGGAGACGATTCATCAACCTGAAAGGGACATACCGCTCGTCAGGCTGCCGCCTCCACATGACGATTGACGCTTTACCTGCGCTTGCATAACGGACCACCCTACTCCCGTCCTGAAAACGCGGGCTTATTTCAGTCATGGCTACGGATGCGACAGAGGTATTGCCTTGTTCGCGCATCGCCCTGACGGAGTCATGGGCATATATAAGCGCATCTTCGGGAGTCATGTATTGATTCGCCATTGCTTGCACTCCGGAGGAAGCCAAAGCTTTGGACTTCTCGCGTACCTGCTCGTGCGTGGTGTGCACTGAAGAACCATCAACGCACGCAACATACATACTCCCGTCCTTGTTAACGATTCCGCTGACCGAATCGTGCGGGACTTCCCCTGGACGCCCCATCGTCCGGTACCCCAACGAAGCGTACGCAAGCTGTTCCTGCGTTACTGATTCATGGGAAGAATGGGGCGGCTCTTGTATCACGTTCTATTATTGCTGCCTGATCGATCGCCGTCAATTTATCACGATAGAGTTTACCTCATGGCAAAGGCTCGCGATGGTATAATTCGTTATGGCTAAATGTCCTTTCCACCGGCATTCGAATGATGAAGTGCACGATAGCATGGCCATACTCAAAGAATTGAAGCCAGTCTTCGAACCATACTTACGATCATATCTAGATGAAGGATGGGGATTTTCCAGCGAGCTGATGCAGGAACGCCTAGCAGAAGCTATTTTTCCCGTTTTTGTATCAGACAGGCAAAACACGCTTCCCCCTAACGCCCAAGGTTGGCTATCGCCAATAGATTTCCTAACCGCGACTAGCTATATCTGCCGGCGTAATCCGAATAAGGCCTACGAGATGGAGGAGGAAAGACTAAAGGTACGAGTGGCAGAAATAACCAGAAACGGAATGGCCGAGCATTTAGTGCGGCCCGGATGGAAGGCGTTGCTTGGGGAATTCGGACTAATCGATGGATTACCGGGAAAAGTTGCAAGTGTAGCGGTATCTCTCGTTGAGTACCATGCGAAATGCGGAGTTCTACCGAGAGAAGTTGTCTTCAAAGAATGGGAAAAACAATTTGACGATCTGGATTCATTTACGAGAGCATTGCCGCAACGAGAAAATGAGTTCGTACGTTGCCCTGCCGAATTCCATATGCAAGACCTCAGCATGTATATGGTGGTTAATTGCGCACTAAAGATTGGCCGAAGGTATCCGCGCGAATATATCCAACTTTACCGATCGAATGGCAAGGGATTATTCAGGAGCAGAAAAGAAATTCTTGCCGAGTATTATTAACTAGTAAGTAATCCTGATAACATTCGACTTTCAAATGCGTTCGGGTCCGTATCCACAAGCGTACACTCGTATCGCGGAGCGCTAGCAATCATGCCGATCGAATCACTATGCCCATCGAGGAGGCCTCTTACCAGTTCATGTCCTCCTAACGGTACATTCGGAAAGATAACATACAATCCCGTATTCTCGATTTGCCATAATCGATATTGCCCGAAACAACTGAGCGGTGTTTCGCCGATCATCTGATCAAAATAATCAAGGGTCAATATCTGGTACCGAGCCCCCTCAAAAATAGGATCCGATTGTTCTGAATAAATCATACGGGAAGTATAACACAGAAGTAAATCGATACATCTATGGCAACTATCTATACCCCCGACATAGGCCGTTTCGGTGTACAATAGGGCATGTCATATCCAAGCCCTCAATCGAGCGAAACGCCATTACGGGCACTATCGATAACGCTCGGCAATATGCATAGGCAGTCGGTAGATGTAATAGTGTACGAAAAGCGAGGTGGTGTGAATTATATGGTTACGCGGCATCTGAATGGAGCGACGTTTGCGAGCCCCCAGGAGACCGAGATGGCGGTAACAGATCCTCATACGGGTGCACCGCTTATTTCTGGTTATGTTCGGGTCGATAACAGGAATATTGATTATACCATCGGGGCAGCCTCAGAATCTCGAGGAAACCGGAGACTCGTCATAGGAAGGACGATGCTGAAACGAGCGCAATTGCAGGATATCGGCTTGGTATCGTTTCAGGGCGAAGTGGTTCCCTTCCATTATGACGTAACGCCCAAAGGCAATACAAACATTCAGGTCCAAGGAATCTCGCATTCGGGGCTTTACATGCTCATAGGCCAGGATGAACGAGGCAACCGTCTAGATCCTCGATATTTCTATATCAAACAATCCCTTGATGAATGCTCGCAGTTTTATGCGGAAACTCCTCAAGAAACAACCAACGCATCTGTCTCGTTGGAAGTAGTTGAGATTGATCGGCCGTGGATAATCGATGCGCAACATGCCGCAAGTTTAAGGGGGCAGCAACAGTAACCTATTACTAATTTTATGACTCCCAATCCTTCAAATCCAGAAAATGTACGGGTGCCCGGAGTGATGAAAACGGCAATGTGGGTCTCCGCAGGATTAGTCGTAAGCTCGATCGCAGCTGATGCCCTGGCACCGCAATGTATCCCGCTAATCGCGAGCCAGCCGATAACGCTTCTGTTTCGCCCTATCGCAAGTATCATAGCGCTCGCCTCTCCGCTTTATGGTCTGGCGAATGTTCTCAAACGGGCTCCACACCTTACCGTGCCTGAATCGCAACAGGGAAGAGCCGTCTGGGATTACCTCTGGAGTACCGGTCTTGTCGCTAACGGAGCTCCAGCCGTTGCAGTGGGAATTCTAGGCTTTATAATCTAGATCCATGCGATCAGCATCACTTCAATTTCACGAAAAATACGCTGCCATCGTCGGCGAAGTACGAGCATTCTGCATTGGCCTTCCAAGTTCAAGCACCGGTATTTCGGTTGCGACCGTATGGAATACATTCCAGCAGTATGGAGTAAACGTCGAGTGGCCGACAAGCAGCAACATGATTCGCAATAACGTCAAACCGCTCGCGGACATCGGCATCCTTTCACAAAACGGCCCGTACTTGCCGTACACCATTGTCGGTGACCCGAGGCCTGTCCAAGCATTAGCGGGACATATCCTCCATTACGCAGAACAGACGGTTGATGAAAGAATTCCGCTGCGGCAAAGGTTCGGCAGCAAAGGTACCTCACGTTCGCTTTCTCGAAGCTCCCGCGTTTTGCCGGCAGTGGAACCAAAAAATGTTGAGCCGCAATACCTTTCGATTTTGCTGATAGAGATGCTGAGTACCTCGCCCGCCCTCACGAAAACCGACATCTACCGATACATGATAGGTCTCGGCTTTACCGGCCACCGTACGACGTATGACAAATTCGTCGACAAGCTATGTGAACAACAGCTGCTCGCCAAAGTCGGAAGTCACCAGTTTGCGATCTCAAGGCAGATCGGCGGAACGGCAGCGATAGAATTGGCGAAATCGGTTACCGCAGTCCGCGATGGAGAAGAATCCGCCATTAAACAAGGGATTGATCATGCACACCGGATCACGCTTGAACCTACCATTATGAAGCCTATCCTGCTTGCAGCATACAAGCAACGCCTCGGTAGGCCAAAACAAGGAGTGTAGACTCGTACGGCCATACACTCTACAATTCTGCTCATGCATCGTCTCGATAATCCACTCGCATCAGTAGGTGAAAACCAATTGTTATGCGTGCTCGCCTATCAAACGCCGAGCATGTTGATACCCGATCCCGAATTCTCGGGCAAACGCTCTATGCGTTCGACCATATCTTTCTTCCTCTCCTCAATGGCAGTAAATTTCACGATGACAGACATGAACCAAGCGCGGTGGCCGGGACCTCATATTCCGGAAACGACCATCGGTCCGCTCGAATGTACCGCACCGATTGATCTCGAACTGTTTCGTGTCGGAATTGAGAGTCCGTTACGCTACCGGCAGCCGAGCTACTCTCCGACCTCACCGGCACTGATCGGAACCGGTCATCACGTACACGGCATTTGGCATAAAGTTACTCCCGGACTGCTTGATGCAATTGCGGAAGAAGCATGGCTCGTTCGCGCGAGCGCCGGTTCGAACGACGTCGAATCGATTCCCAATACGCCAGTCCATCTAGAACTTCCCATCGGCTTCCCAATCTCTGATATTGTATTTGCCTCGTTCACCGTAGATTTATCGAATTTGCAAACAGACACCGTTATACTAACAATTGGGGAAATACATCCCAGCATACCCAACGGCTCCCATGCTATTCCCCTCAAGGTCCATCTATCCGCCAAAAGGAAACGAGAAATCGCATAGTTCTCCGAAATCAACAATTCAGCATTGAAAATCGACAACGTTTTGACTATGTGAACTCATAGGTAATTATACAATGCCTTTGCAGTATATTTTGGTTATAATGGAAATCATGACTCCCCCGTCACCGGAACCTGGAAATACGCACGATAACCCATGGACATTGACGGCAATCATCGCACGATTATCCAGCGTACTCAGTTGGCAAGCTGCAGGAAATCGCCCTGGCCAGGACATACATTCAGAGCCGAACAAACCAAGTTTTCTCGAGAACGGCGCCTTACACGATATACATGTCTTGTCTGCTCGATTCATTGCCTTAATCCATCAAGAATTAATTTCCGCTTACGATGAACCCGATCTTTCCGCATCCGCTCCAATCGAAGTTACATACCCGAACGGCAAGCTTACGGTTAAATGTATAGACGATTCGATGACGGTCGCCGTGAACAGCAGGCTCACCAATGAACAAGTAGAAGTTGCGATCCCACCCACGAATGGATTGCTTCGCATCTCCAACGGCATCGCATCAATACCCGACTTGGCAGGCCGTATGGCGGTGAGCACGTTCACGATGGAAGATGACGAAAGCGGTAGGTCGTGGGTAACAGCCAATGCCGGGGAAGAAGAAAACCGGCATCCGGTCTGCCTCGATGATGTTGGCATTATTTCCAATATGCTCCAAAGGGCAACAATCCTTATCGAGGAAGCGAAAGAAGCGGTCGAATTCCCGAAACTGCATATCGCGCCGATATCCCTGCAGCAGGCGCTACTCCACGTGAACATTAAGTTATTGCGGTTTACCGAGGAATACCAACCTGAACGACTTGTAGGGCTTTCCGATGACTTCCTCCACGATCTCGACGATCTATTATTCCCGCTGTTCGGTGTGAAAAACTTACTCCGTTCAATTATTTACGCTCGGATATTCGCCGGCGAACTCTTGAATACGAACGGGCGCATGAAAAACGAGGATATCGTCCAAGCGATTTATGACCGGTTCGGGCCGACGGCAACCGTGGTAACGTCAAATTACATCGAGCCGATCGTAGTGCGACGAACTTTAGGAGACCAGACCATAGAAGTCCAAATTGCGGAAAACGGAAATTGGTCTATCAAGAAAGTAAACGGCCAGGAAGAAGAGTGCCACATCTATTTCAAGCAGGAGTATGGTGGATCGATGCCCGCATCGACATGTACGACCGCCGAAGTTATGTCCGGCACACGATTGAAAGTAAAAACGCTCAGCAAAAACAACCATCATGTTATCGCTGTAAACGAGCAAATCCGATTAGACGATATGGTTCCTCTCAGCAGGGACTTTATCGAGATTTACCGTAATATTTTCGGCGTAGTGTTGTTAGCCGTGCGGGAAATGGTGGAAAAATAGAAAACCTGTTGGCAATTAAGGTATAAAGTGGTGTAATCCCGTTATGACCAACCGCTTCCAACACATCAAAAATCAAGAAGCAACACGACACGGGCTTCTCTATGTCTATACGCCTCGAACGCTGTATATACCGGAAGGAGGGCAAGAAACGCTTTGGAGCATAGTACAAGTTTTGCACCAAGTCATAACGCCGGAAATGCAAAAGACGGGGCTTCACCCGACCCAGTGGCTTGACCTTGCTCCTATTACGACGAGAATTTTTCCGCTATTCGGAGCAGGTATCAACCAACTCTCGTTTCTCGCCGATAGCGATCGAAATCTTGCGGGACTCCCCGTAAGCCATGGAAGGAAAGTCGGTGATGATGAGTTTTACTCGGATCCTGAAAGACTTTTGATAAAAGTTCAGCCACATACCCCGTATCGAGATGCCTCAACGCTCAATGGCGCGATGCTCTCCCTCGTTGCAGGTAGGCGAATCGGCAGACAACGGCCTGTCACGCATCCTGCCGGCCAAGAGCTTTCCGGCATTGAGTTGCCGATTCAGTACGGTCAAGCTGCCTCTCCCATTTTGACAACGGCTTTTACCATCTCTCGAGACGTTATCGGGGATAGGGAATCGGTAACGCTAGTCCTTCCGGAACTGTCGGGAGACGAGCAATGGATTGGACATTACCTTTCCTACGAAGTTGTCCAGCTCACTTCTTCGGAAAACTTACTATAGCCGTGTCCCCCGGGAAACATGCTACTATAGAAAAACAATGACTCCGAAAACGAAATCGATACGTTGGCAAAATGTCCTGCCGTATGTTTTATTTATAATCTTTCGGTTACCTTCGCTGTTCGAGAAATACTGGTATCGCGACGAAGGAATTTACGCCGCGCTCGCCAAAGGCATGTACGACGGGAAAGTTTTGTACAGCGGAGTATGGGACCATAAGCCGCCGCTTCTTTACTGGACGTATTATATTGCGGGGCTTTTCGGCTGGGGTACGGGCCTCTTTCTGCTAAAGCTTACCATCATGATCCTGGGGCTGATCACCATATACTTTGTGGCTAAAACCGCGAAGTTGCTTTTCGAGTCGAATAAAGCATCTATCATAGCTGCATTCTTCGCCTCATTCATTCTCGGCTTGCCGCTCATCGAGGGAGATGTCGTCAATGCGGAAGTATTCTACGTAACGATCAATGCTGCCATCCTCTACATGGTTGCCCGCAATATCAAGCAAGACAAGCATTCAACCGTATCGCTCATCGGTTTGGGATTTCTTTCCTTCCTCTCCTTCGGATATAAAATCCCGAGCTTCGTTGAGACGGTGTTCTTGCTTTTCGTTTATGCAGTCGTGCTTTTCAAGCGCAATGGACTGAAGAAAATACTAAAACCGGTCGCGCTGCTCGCTATCGGGTTCTTGGTCCCATTCGCAATAATGATTGCGAACGTGTTGCTCAAGCATTCGATGCAAGATTTTATACAAACAGTGTTTTTACAAAACCTCAGTTATTCAACAGAACAAGATTCCCAATTCGTTTTCCTTGGCGCCTCGGTTCTTCCGCCATCAATCATCAAACCGTTGCTGTTCCTTACATTCCTCGGCATTTCCGTATATGGCTATCTCAAAGATAAAATAGCCTGGCAAAACCTCTTGCTCATAACGGTAATCGGCGCGGAATTTTACGCAAGCACGCTGTCTGGTAGGAATTACCCGCACTACATGATTCAAGTAGTTCCGGGGATCGTGCTGTTCGCCGCATGGGTAATCAGCAAGTTCAAAAAAGGTCAATTCGCCTCGAACTTCGCGTATGCAGGAATCCTCATCGCATGTATGCAGCTGATAACGGTTACGTTTACCAAGGGTCAAACCTTGTATGGGTTTGAACGGCCAGCGGAATACTACGCTTCGTTCACAAAAAGCTCAGTACGTTCGAGTACGACTCCTGTCTATTGGGAAGGTTCCCCGTACGTCTCAAGGCTAATCGACTTCTCAAACTACTACAATCAAAACTACTCATCGTCAGACAGCTTTTATCTATATGCTGAAGAGCCTTGGGTAATCGCACTCATTAAGGCTCCGTCAACCAATAAGTATGTCGTCTGGTACCATCTCACGTTCAACCCTAAGTTCGTTGATGAGGAAATAGAAAATAGATCGAAGGCACGCTATCTAATAATCGACGAAAAAGTTCCGAGCAAAGTTGATGGTTTTTTCAGGGACCTAAAGCAGTTCGAAAAAGTGGATGAATTCGACGGGTTCACCATCTACATCAATAACGACCTGATGCGCTAGTACCACTCAAAGGCAAAATCTACAATCGGATTTTTTATTGCGGTTACTTTACGGAGCGTATAAAGCACAATTCAGATCACAGCCTGAACGTGAATCCCTGCCAGGAGTAAAATGCCATCGCCGAGGATGCCCAAGCAGGCCATGTCGAGAGTACCGAATGATGAAGCGCGAAAATATCGACAGCGCCTTTCGTAGCAGCTCCTACCATTAATGCCGCGGCAACAGCCGCCATTGAATATCGGAATAAATCGTCGCCTTCCAAAGCGATGTCATCGGGGTCATACTCGAGCATGAAACGAGTATGCCATGCGTTAGCGTGCCTGATCAATATGGGCGTCGGCTTGTGCGATTTGGTTCAGGAATCCATCGAGCGCGATAAGGGCAAGCCCGCTGCTCACCCACAATTGCCATGTCTGGGTTACCGGTGCTCCCGCCATGACAAGATCGCCAAGTCCGACGACGGCGTTAAGAATTATCAATCCGCCGGCTAGGCATACGCCGACAATAGGAACGTACTCGGTATTCGAGACGACAGGCGTTTCTTGTTTCACAAGCGATTATCCTACACCAATGTCAAAGTACGCAAATCGTCCTGCAAATTTACTATAATCGAATTATGGCTAAGTCGAAGGTTACCTATATTTGCACATCGTGCGAAGCTGTATATCCGGCGTGGCAAGGGAAATGCACGAGTTGCGGCCAGTGGAATACGATCGTCCGCGACAACATGGACGACAACAAGCTGAAGGCCGGAAAAATACGAGAAGCCGACTTGAAAACTTCCAAGCTTGAAGAAATCGATACGTCCGTTGAGAAAAAGCAGATTCGCATGGCAAGCCTCAATAAGCTTCTCGGAGGCGGACTGACCGTCGGGCAAGTCGTTCTCTTCGCCGGCGAGCCCGGCATCGGCAAATCGACGCTGCTCACTCAAATTTGCGTCGATTCGCAGATCAAAGTCTTGTATGTATCAGGCGAAGAATCGCTCGAGCAAATCGCTAGACGAGCCTCAAGGCTCGCAAAACTCGATGATTACTCGAACACGGATTTCTCAAACGATACCAACCTGGAATCAATCCTCGCCCAAATCAAATCGAAAGACTACGACTTGCTCATCGTCGACTCGATTCAGACGGTAACATCCAATGAGGTTTCGGGCTTTCCCGGTTCGATGAATCAGATACGGGAATGCGCCAACTACATAACCGAGTATGCAAAAAAGAACAACGTATCGGTCATCATGATCGGGCAGATTACCAAGGAGGGCAATATAGCCGGTCCGAAAATCCTCGAGCATATGGTAGATACGGTACTGTATTTCGAGGGGGATCGTAAAAACGATACGCGAATCCTCAAAGTGACGAAGAATAGATTCGGAGGCACGAACGAGCTAGCGATCTACGAAATGCACCAGAACGGCTTGAAGGAAATCGACCATGCGGAAAAATATTTTATCGACGAGGTAAAGGCCGAAGAAGGAGTAGCATATACCATATTCCAGGAAGGTTCGCTTTCGATAGTCTTGGAAGTTCAGGCGCTGTGTTCCAAATCCACTTTCGCATATCCCAAGCGAGTATCGAACGGGTACGACCAGAAACGCCTTGAACTTCTCATCGCAATCCTGATGAAAAAGCTCAACTTGCACCTTGAAGAGTTCGATATTTACGTGAATGTCGTGGGAGGAATCCGCATCGACGACACGAGCGCCGATCTCGCTGTGTGCATGGCTATCATCTCGTCCATGAAGTCGAAACCTTTGCCCCAATCAAGCTGCTATATCGGCGAACTTGGCCTGACCGGGGAAATACGCGGAGTGCAAAAGCTCGAACAGAGGATTTCCAAGGCAAGAAGCCTCGGGTTCGAAAATGTTTATTCTCGGGAAAACATGAAGGTATTGAAAGTGGCAGGATTAGGTTAAGACAGAATCGTAGCCCCCTTGGTATAATCGCCGCATGAGCGGATTAAGCTACGTAATCAAAGATTCGGGATACATGATCCAAGTCGATGAAGACCTTGGTAACGGTATCGACGGCGTCTCGAAATGGATCACGACAGAGTCGGGATTGCCGGAAGCGAGCGGAAATATGGCAATCGCTCTCTTGGGATCGTGCTGGTTGCGATTGACTGAGCTCGATGAAAAAGGATTCGTGGCGACATACGATGCGCGTCTTTTGGAAACGCTCGATCGATGTACGATCGATCCTAGCTCTTATGCGGAAACAATCCTGAACCAGCTTGGCGTTTTTACGATGACTAAAGCCGGAAATACGGTCAGCGGTCTCACCGTACCGAATTCTGAAATGCTTGCGCGTTATGCGGTCATGTATGCATGGGCTCCAGGATGGCTCAAATTCTTGAGAAAAGACCTCAGGGGATTTTACCTTGCTGATTTGACGCATGACAAAGATATCACACGATCGTACCTAGACACCCAAGACGACAGCATGAGAGTACTTTCGCTGGAGGCTGCAATCCGCGACCGCCAAACGGCGGAGTACGGCAATTCTCCGATAGAAAAGGCAAATCGAGCATTCTTCGCATCGTCATCCCTAACACGGATACTCCTCAACGAGCACCTCAACCGCCAGAAATAGCGTTTTGACTGGTATAATCATGTATGTCATTTAGCCTCATCGAAAAGAATACCGGTGATATCGTAACGCTACGCGGAACTGACGACCAAACCGTTGACGACGCAATAGCGTTCAATGAGGCGACGTTCATAGGAGATTACCGTACGATGCTCGATATTGCCCTCGCGGAAGCGGACGCACGGCTGCGTTTGTTATCCAAGACTGGAATGGTATCGACGCTCGACGGGGAAATTTTTTACCCCTACATCAAGCTGACCATCCATCCGGATCGTACCGGGGCGGAAGAACTAGAGGGAAATCGGTGCACCCATGCAACGATTGCAAGAATGGCTAACCGAGGATTGTTCCTACCCGAGCTTGCATCGCTCGATGGAAAACGGCGGATCGTAATCATGCAGCCTGGATTCCTGGAAGATCTCGACGGAAAAACGAATGAACACCATCTCGAATGCCGAAGGAACGCTGCCGGACAGCAACCGGAAATATTCAACGTCCGCGTAGACGATCGATCGCACTACGGGCATGCGATAGCTGCTCATCTTATGGCTGCACAACGACTGGTAATCAAACGGTTCGGAAAAGAAGGAACATTCCATCCGAGATATTCGCCTAATGCGCTGCTCAACTTGTGCTACAACCAAATTATCAAAGAAAGATCGGTAGCAATGGAAAAACTCATATCCCAGGCACAACAGGAGCTCGCATATCGCGTGTAAAACCGCCTCGTTATTTTACAACGGCTCAATATAGGTTTTTATACACCGAGGAGCCTTACAGAGATTCCTGAGATCATTACAGGCCACTAGCAACAGGATAAGACATCTGTAAAAATTCCTGAAAATTTCTTGCATATAGGTGCCGGATTTATTGCCTGCACTCGTCGGCTGGAAGCACCTGCGTTTTCTCGAAAATTCTCGCTCGCTTGAGCGGCCAAATGATAAGTTTTACTCGTCCCTTGATCGTGTTGACTTGGGGATCGATTGCGAGGAATCTTCGCGAGTCGGTACTGTTGGGCCGGTTGTCGCCGAATACCAAATACTGGCCTTGCGGAACTGTATACTCCTTGCCTTCTTCCATCATATCTCCCGGCTGAAGTTCAGTCATCCTTCCTTGAGGCAGATAGATTTCGCCAAGCTTCGTGCCGTTACGGTAAACATGGCCGTCTTCGACTTTTACCTTGTCCCCGCCCTTGCCGATAATTCTTTTGATGTAGTCGTTGGCCTCGTCATGCTTGAAAACGATGACATCGCCGTAATCGTAGCTGTTGAACCGCGGGGTGAGCTTGTCCGCGAGTATCAGATCCGAGTTGCAGAAATTCGGCTGCATAGAAACTCCATCGATCGTGTGGGGAGAGACGATGAACAAGTAGAAGACGATAAAAATCGCGAGAGCGATAATAATTACCTGGACAGAATCGAAAATCCACGAGATGATCCCGCCGAACACGGTGACAAGGAAATTACTCCCCGTATTCGTACCGAAATACGCCTTCTTCGAGTAGTGCTCTTGCGCGAAGTTTGGAACCGAGCCTGGATTTTCGTTATTTGTTCGATCCATTCTTAAGGATACTACACTACTGTGGGGTATTCCACAATTAAAGGCGCTATAAACTATCTTCTATCTGGAGCAGTCTGTTGAGCTTTGAGTTATGCTCGGAACCGCGGTAGTAACCGGATCTAAGGTAGTCCGCGTTTACCCCAACCGCGAAGTCGGAGATAAACGTATCTTCGGTATCGCCATGTCGGTACGAAACGGTAATATTCTGATCGTACTTTCGGGCCCGTTGCGCGAAATGGATGCACTCAGTCACCGTTCCTGCCTGAGACGGCTTGATAACCACGTTATTCGAGCACTCGAGCGTTCCGATCTTCTCAAGCCGCTCAAGATTAGTCGCAGTAAAGTCATCCGAAACGAGCTCGACTTTCTTGTCGTGGCTTTCGACAAAATCCTTCAAAGTTTTCCAAGCGGAATACTCGTCTTCTGCGAGCGGATCCTCAAGGAAAGCAAGTTTGTGGTTCTTGATCATTTCCTCGTACGCCTTCACCAGCTTTTTCGCGTCTGCCGAGAAGGGAACGCTCGACGACGTAAAATGCGGAATGACATACCGGGTATCCTCTACCCGCTTGTATCGCGATGCTGACATATCGACGCCAAGCGAGAACTTGAAGCCGCTCATGGAAATTTCCTTCAAAAGGACATCAAGAAGCGAGTTTAGCGTATGCTTCGTATCGACGATCTTCAAGAAATGGAGAGCATCGAACATCGGCACCAAATCCCTGCCGTAAACGAACGAGGTTCTCGGCAGCACCATAATCTCTTGTGCGGGAATATGCCGCTCGGTATCGTGAGATGAAGATTTGTAGATCGTTATAACCGGCTTCGGCAGCTTGTAATCGGAATGCAAATGGGTCGATGGCGATCCGGTAAAATCATGGAGTACCCGAATATACTTGAAAAGAGGAAGATCCGATTCCATTGCGCCTAGCCGTGCAATTGCCTGTGACGTTGCAGTAATGGTATTTACTCCGAGCAGCGTCCTTCCCAACGTCGAGTCGATTTTCAGCAGAAGAAGATCGAGCGCATCTTGATCCATAACGTTCTTGCCGATGAACTCCGGAGCGATAACGGTGTGTACGTTATTGACGATAGTCTCAAGCGTTTCTCCATGGAACCTCCTGAGATCATTATCGTACGCGTCGAAGAATTCGAACTTGCTTTTGGAAGCAGCAATCGGGACCGATGAGAATGCCGTGTTTTTGGAAGTTGATACTTCTACCTGGAGCGTCGGATGACCCTTCGCATTGATGACTTGTCGAGCAGTGACAGACTTAATTCTCATGGCAGATGAATCATCATACATAAATAGTTTTTAATTGTGAATGATTGAGTGGTTCGTTGGTTCATTGGTTCATTGGTTTGTTGGTTGAACTAACTAACTAACCACCCATCGAACTAATAATATTTAACCCGATATTCAGCTTCGTCGAATGAGAAAGTTGATTGGTCGATCATGTCGAGGATGATTCCTGCGCCGTGGAAGAACGTGTCGAGCGCGTCGATTTCGGATCGGCTCATCCAAACATTCTTTCCTCCCTCGTGCTCTTCAAGTATCAAGGTCCCCCGGATATTTTCAGCTTTGAAGACGAAGAAGAACTTATCCTCAAGCATATCGCCGTCGACAGATTTATCGATCTTATGCTGGACGCCTACGAGCGTAAGGTCGGCTTCAACACCGGCCTCTTCCTTAAGTTCGCGTGCAGCTGCGTCGTAGACCGTCTCGCCCCACTTCACTTTTCCGCCGGGGAATCCGTGGAAGCCGAAATTGGGATGCTTCAGCCGTTGGTGCAATAAATACTTCCTTACATCAGCCGCATCGTCGACGGCAACAACCCTAACGCTTATTTTCGCCTGCCTCTCGACTTGCGCAGTTGAGGTATCGAACCGATTAGCGAATTCCTTTCCCTTACGGGTCAGGCGGTACATGTCGCTTTCCGTCTTCTCGATATATCCGTCATCCAAGAGTTTCTTCACATGGAATGTAAAATGATCGGAAGACATGCCCTTGGTGTTGAGTTCCTTGAATCGGGCATCCTGCTTGAACAGGAGTACCATCAGAATATCGGCCTGAACCGGATGAACCTCGTTTTCTCGTGCCATGCGAATATTGTATGGCTAGACCAGAAAAACTGTCCAGTAAAGTCGACTTTACGTAAACAAAAAACTGGTTGGTTTCCCAACCAGTTCAATTGATTTCACACATTGATCAATTCGTCATTGACAATTGACCGTTGCGCCCGTTTATCGAGCGAGTGTCCAAGATGTATAGCCGACATTCCTTCCTACCGGAGAAACCGAACTGTTGAAGTTCGTACCGTAGTAGTAATCGTCTACATCGAGAATGAATTTCTTGTTGTTGTCGTTGCTGGTATCCCATACCGGCTTACCGCCTTCGCTCGACATCATCCACTTGGTGGCGCGCAAAAGCGCCTTATCCGACCAATTGAATGTATCGTAACCCTTACGGTTGAAGATTATAGCTTGAACAACAGCACCTTCCTGTCCACCGTATGCATATGCGGTGTATGAAGGTGGCCAATTGAATGACCCTGCCCTACTCTGATCGTCGACAAGTACGCCGTCGACCGAATGTCCGTTGACGACAGCACCGACCGGATTTACCGGAACTTGATTCTGACCCGAAGGTACCCAAGACTTAGATACGTCAGAGAACTGGAATCCGTGGTACGCATTGTAGTCGCCGAGCCATCCCTTGAAT
>CAZVIJ010000014.1:0-1023 GCA_964626735.1 uncultured Candidatus Saccharibacteria bacterium | reverse complement strand
CCAATATAGAGGTCAATTGCTGCCCTCGTAGCTCCACAGTGCGTTCCCCAGTTGTTGGGGCGGATATTGTGGCAGGTGACGATGGTCCTTCCTTCGCTATTGGTCCTGTCGCGGGTTGCTTTCAGCCAGCTTACGAACGTAGCGTTATATGCCGGATCAGCCTGAGCGAGATTGATGATATCGGCGGCAATCACGTACGAAACGAGATCTCGACCGATCGCAAGCGATCGTGCGTCCTCGGAGTTCGGGCCGACACCCGGAAGTTCGGTTCCCTTCACGTCATGGAGCGCTTTGATCACTTTATTCTTCAATGCGACATCTCCCGTCTTCGAGTACACCATAGCCGCAGCCATCGCATAGATTCCGACATCTTCGTTTTGGTCGCTGATATCGGGCGCGGGCCAGCTTTTATACGCATCGTTCTTCATTTGATCCCAAGCTGCTCCGCTCGCAGGCAATTTCGCAATTTCTTCCTGAGAAATCCAAATGCTCTTCAAGGTTGTCGGAGGAGTGCCTCCACCGCCAGAAGTGGGAGATGGAGCAACAGTTGTAGTTGGTACCTTGGTAGCGGTCGGCGTAGGCGTCTTCGCAACGGTAGTTGTTGGCGCCTTAGTCGGGGTTGCAGCGGAAGTGGTTGTAGGCTGCGGCAACGATGTTGCGGTTGGGATAGGATTCGAGTTTCCGCCGTTCGTAACGTTGAACCAGATCGTCTCTACCCCGGAGAGGGTAGCGCTCTTGTTCGTATCCGCATCGGTCCTGATCACCAGCTTATGCACACCATCGGTAAGTTTCGTGGTATCGATCGAGAGTGCTCCGTTAAATTCACCGTTTCCCTGGTTTACGATCATACCCTGATTGCCGTGGTGGAAATCCGGGTCAATTGTTGCAAGGTGATACGAAGTTGCTCCGCCACCTGAACCAGGCTTCTGTTCAACAGAAGGTTTCCAAATTCCGGAAACACTTTTTGTATAACTTAATAGATCACCCTTAACGCGAGCTACTTGATAGCCTTGGTTGTTGTAC
>CAZVIJ010000013.1:0-35021 GCA_964626735.1 uncultured Candidatus Saccharibacteria bacterium | reverse complement strand
CTCGATGACTCCGGTCTTTGTCTCGGGGACAACCGGATTGGAGGGATCTTGGACAGAACTCTCGGTCTTCAGGACTTCAACGACTCTTCGCGCAGAAACGAGCGCTCGGGGAACCATAATGAAGACAATAGAAATCATCAGGAAGGCAAAAAGAACCTGCATTGAGTACTGCATGAACGCAAGCATATTTCCGATCTGCAAGTTTCCGGACTGGATGAGATGCGATCCGAACCAAATAATTCCGATAATAGTAAAGTTGAGGATAAGCGACATCATCGGCTGCATAAACGATAGAGTCCTGGTGACAAAAAGGTTGAGCCCCATCAGCTCTTTGTTGACGCCCAGAAACCGTTTGGCTTCAACGTCCTCGTTGTTGAATGCGCGGATCACGCGAAGCCCCGTCAGGCTCTCCCGCCCTACGAGGTTTAGCTTGTCGGTTAATTTCTGTATCAATTGGAATCGGGGAATGGCGAAAGAAAACAAGGTTGCAATCAGTGTAAGTAGCGATACAACTGCCAGCGCCATGATCCAGGTCATGGAGGGGGCGATACGGTACGCTTTGATAATCGCCCAAATCGCGGTGATTGGGGCCGATAGCACCATCCTGAAAATCATGATGAGCACTGTCTGAATTTGCTGAACATCGTTCGTCGTCCTCGTGATTAGCGATGCGGTAGAAAACGTATTGAATTCTGCAAGCGAAAAACCCTCGACTTTTTCGAATAAATCTGAACGCAGGTCTTTAGAGAAGCCCATACCGACTTTCGATGCCAGATACCCCGATAGTACGGTAAATACTCCGCCCACAACCGCAATAAGCAGCATCCATCCTCCCGTGGTGACGATGTAATGCTCGTCGGATTCGACAATACCCTTATTGATAATATTGGCAAGATAATCCGGAAGCTGGAGGTTTGCCCAAACCTGTATCGAGGTGAAGACGATCATGCTTACAATCAACAACCAATACGGCTTCAGATACCTTAGTATGTTTCCCATAAAACTTCTTTCGATTTCAATTCCATCTACTCTACAACTTCTTGAGGCGAACACAATAATGGCAAGAGTGGCATAGTATACCACCGCTCTTCCTGTCCCCCGTCAAACATCATAGTATAAGAACATGAAACAAAGAACAGTAATTATCGTGATAATTAGCGTGCTGGTGGCATTACCATTATGCGCGATCTGTATTGCTGCTGCGGCAGCTTTGATGCTCGGCTTGTACCGCAAAAACCCAGTCAATATTTTCCCGGCACCAGTTTACAGCTTTGATGATTGCAGCAAGGCAGGTTACCCCATCCAAGAATCCTACCCTCCCCGATGCACAACTCCTGACGGAAGGGTCTTCGTCAAATACGAGAATAATCAAGAGGTGCAGATTATCGGCGATTTCGTCTGCCTTCCGCATAAGAACTCGGGAAGTGGCCAACCGCAAACGCTTGAGTGCGCATTCGGCCTTAAAGACGAAAGCGGAGTATATTATGGATTAAACGACACGACATCGAGATACCCATTCGATGCACCGACCGGATCAAAACTTAAGGTTACGGGTTCCTTGAGAAAAGTGGATCAAACGACCAACAAGTACGAAACCGAATGGACAATCGATGTTGTCTCGGTCGAGGTCCTCGGGTTGAATACATCGACCGTACCGACTAAATAGAATCGACCAGAATGGTCTCTTCGAGAAACCGTATGCCCGGCTGGTGGATCGTTGACGCAATTAATACGTTATCCGCGTAGATCTTTTCGGCATTAGCCATTTCTTCAATCGTCAGCCAAAAATTCTCACCCTCCAAGGTCGAGTCTATCAGCTGCTGTTCGATTTCGTTCACGAGGTAGAAGAAGAATACCTTGTCTTCGACAAGCTCTTTCGATTCCTTGAGCCGTACAAATACGTGCTTGATCAGTTTCAGCTCTGGATTGCCGACAACTCCGGTCTCCTCTTCGAGCTCCCGAATGATTTCCGATGCGAACGGGTTTCCCCATTTCGGCTTGCCCGAAGGAAATCCCTGCCAGCCAAAATAGGGATGCTTCTTTCGCTTATGAATTAAGAATTTCTCCACTCCATCGAAATCCTTCACGCAGACCATCGAAAGATGAATTCGCGTTTGCCGCTCCAGGGTCTTGTTGAAGATATCGGTTCCTGAGGCGAACTGCTTTCCCCTTTGCGTAAGATGGTAGAACCCATCATCATCCTTTTCGATATATCCTTCCGCGAGGAGGGTCTTCACATGGTAATTGAAGTGGTCCGTCGGCATTTTTTCCTCGTTGAGCTGGGCGAACCTCGCCTTATCGCTGAGCGTAAGCTTATTGATGATAACCATTTGGGTATGGTTCAATTCTTTTTGATCGGTGGACATAATGAATGGTACCGCCTGAGACGGTACCATTCTAGTCAAATCGATTTCGGCAAACTTAGTTGTTCTCTACCTGCGTTCCGGAATCTGGCCCTCTTCGCAATTGCTGGTCGATAGAACCGCCCTGCTTCGATGCCTGATCCTGTACATATCTCGAGTATTCGCGAAGAAATAATATTTTCTTGATAACGCCCGCATCCCTATGGTGCTCGCCGAGATACTCTTCTCTACCGCGCGCATCAGTTCGAAAATCGTAGCCGCCCATAATCTGGTTGGTAATATCTTGATCGGGGTCTTCACCGAATACGCTCAAGGTGCCATCCGGGTTTATCACATACGTATAAATACCGTCCCGCAGAACTCCAGTTCTCTCAAAGTCCCGCATCGTGCCCACTTGGACCAACCAGGGATTTTGCAGAGTTCTCCCGTCATAAGGGAGATAATCGGGTACGCCGCTTAATGGAGCTCTCAATACAGGCCCTTTGCCCAAAGCTTCTCGTAGCAAATCTGCTGTCTCGTCACCGGCTTCAACGTCCCCAAGCTTTACCGTGTAGCCGTATTCCGGATCTGCTCCGTTACTTGCCACGTCGTCGCTATTGGTAACGAAACGCTCGATGCGGTAGGCGCCAACTTGAGCAGCTCCGTCAGTCTCGAGCAGGTTCCACGTCGATAAAGTGAGGGGCAGACCACCCGCCCTCACATCTACATTTCCTGGCCTGTTCTCGAGTGCAATTTGTCTATTTGCAAGATCGGCTTGGTGTAAAGCCTCTCGATCTTCAGGGACATCGTAAACCGGATTGGCATTTGACATACGTAATTCTACAGCAATTCAATCGAATATGCAGAAAGCCAGAAAAAATGAGACCGCCTCGTTCATTACCGAAGCGGTCCCGTACCAGGTAATCGAAATGATCACGGTGCCAAACCTATCGTGCGGGTAGATTGCGTTCCGCTCGATAGCCCCTTAGCCATTACATTGAACGTGGTTCCCGTATTTGGGGCGATAACGTTATTGAAGATGACGTTTCCGCCGCCATCGGCGATATGGTCAAACTTCTTCACTCCATTGACGTACAGTCCGACATGCTCGTTGGGGGCGAAGTTATTTCCGATAACCGTGAAGCTTCCTCCCTTTGCGACATAATACGTCGAAGGCGTGATCTGCGGGAAGTACGTACCGACCTTCAATTGGATCGTTTGATTCGAATATCCTTTTGCATCGGTTACGAGCCTCGAGATTACCTTATTCGCCGATGAGAACGGAATCGTTTCGGCATCAGGCTTCGTGAAATTGCCGCCGCCGTCGGTCGTGATGGTGAATACGGTTGTCGCTCCGTTCTTAACCGTTACGATCTCGTTTGGAGCAAATCCGGTACCGCTATATCCCAGTTTCTGGCCAGGCAAGATGTAGTACTGCATCGGATTGGTAAATGGATAGTAGCCTTGGATATAAAACGGAGTGCTAACCGTAAACAAGCTCGTATTGCCCTTTGCGACGATCGGATACGATCCTGCCGTTTTCTGCGGCACTACCAGCTGCTTCGAGAAGTTCCCTCCCCCATCCGCTGTTACGTTCGCGCTCAAGCCGTCAAACGTGAGGTGCACCGTTTCGTTCTTTTTGAAACTATGGCCGTTGACCGTTACGTTAGAACCTGGATACCCAGAATAGGAATCGAGCGTAACCCAAGCAGTTCCCGCAGGCGAGACTGTAGACGTTGGAGTAAGCGTAACCGTGGCGGTTACTGACGGAGTCGGCGTCTTGGACGGAGTTGGAGTTTTGGAAGGCGTCGTCGTAACGGTTGGGGTAACCGTCGGTGAGGCGAGTATTATCGGTTTTTCGATAAGCGACTTCGTAGGCATTACCGTCGGCAAAGTAATGGTAGGCAGCGTCGGGTCTTCGGGCAAATGCGGTCCTCGCATGGCTGCTGCATGTGCCGCCAACTCAGAATTTGAGTATACGTAGGAACCCGCTCCTGTCATGAGGACGGTTGCTGGAACTGCTACGAGAAACAAACCGGCAGCTCGTTTGAGTAATGTACGTGTGTGTGACATGGGTAGTTACAAATCCATCATACATAACGTACGTGAATATTACACCTATTTGAACGTATTGCATGCCGACAACGTTCCCTTGGTGTAACCCGCATTAAACCACGAAACCCGTTGTTGGGAAGACCCGTGCGTCCACGTCTCGGGATTCGTCCGGCCGGTCGACGCCTTCTGGATTCGATCATCGCCTACCGCAGCCGCGGCATCGATAGCCTCGTTGATTTCCCCCGGCTCTAGAACGCCAACATCCTTGATAGAATTCGCCCACAATCCCGCAAAGCAATCTGCCTGTAGTTCAAGCCTGACGGACAATTCATTCGCCTCCGCAGGGTTCGATTGCGCCTCGCTTTGCTCCTCGGCCATGATGCCCAGCAAGTTCTGGGCGTGATGGCCTGCCTCGTGCGAAATTACGTATGCCTCGGCGACATCCCCGCCTTGCGCGTGAAAACGGGTTCGCAGTTCGTCGAAAAACGTTTCGTCAAGATAAATGGTCTTGTCGACCGGGCAATAGTGCGGCCCGACGTCAGACGTCGCTCCTCCGCACGCCGACTGGGTGGCAGTCCTGAAAAGCACGAGCTTTGGGGGCGTGTACCGCTTGTTCATCTTGGCGAAGGCAGAACTCCACATATCGTTGTTCGAACCGAGCACCTTCGAGGTAAATACCTCGTAGTTGTCTGCTCCCTCGAATTGCCCCTGCTCAGCGTTAGGCTGATTTTGGACCTCGATATTTTGGAGCTGGTTCAGTACGTCGTTGACGTTCACCCTGCCTCCCGCAAGCAGGTTAAACAGAAAAACGATAGCAACGCCCACGATACTCATACCGCCCATCGCTATCGGCGCGAGCCCTCTACGATCCTCTACGGATCCTTCGCTTGTGATCTTATCCCAATTAGCCATTATCTACTTATAGTAGGATGGAGTGTCATACGCTATGCGCAACGCTACCTCATCTTGGTGAAAAAGTAATACGAGTGCTCGCTTCCGACAATCTCTTCCCGATTGAATGCTAAGTCGTATGCATGAGAGACATTTTCGAAATCCTTTCGTGTCCACCAGCGCTGCGTGTTCTCGGCAACAATCTCGTCGACAACTTCACCGGTAGCAGTATTCTCGACGGTGATTCGTTCCTCGCAGACAGTCGTGTTAGTCGCTTCGTCCGCCTTGAGGATCGTCCAAGCATCGGTATATGTAATATTCCCCACTTCCTTGACGGTAGTAAGGTCAAGTCCGTAGGTGATCGGCTTGCTCTCGTCATACAGCATATCGATAAGAATCGATCCGCCTGGGTTGAGAACTGAAGTTAGTTTGCCGAATAGAGTTTCCAAATCATCTTGCGTCATCGCAATCTCGCAAATCGCATTCCACATGATCATGACGAGGTCGAATGTTTGCGGTAATGTGTCTCGGTATATATCCATCACATGAACATCCGCGTTCGGCAACTTAGCCTTCAGCCTATTGACCATTTGTTCTGAGGTATCGATACCGTACACATGGTAGCCCTGCTGCGCTAACGGAATTAGATGCCTGCCGTCTCCGCATCCCAAATCGAGAATTTCTGAATCTGCCGGCGCATGTAACTCGATTAGTTGAACTTCTTTTTCGGTAAGGTCATTTTCGAAGTAATCCTGGTAGATTATGTCGTAGTACGCAGCGACATCGTTGTTTCCCTTTTCGTTTGCCATTTGGGAAAAGTATAGAGCAGAACATGCGATTGAGGAATACGCTACCCGAAATCGATATCGCCCGTGTATAGCTCCTCCTCGACTGGCACGGGTGGACGCCATCCGGCTATGTCGTCGTAATCGAAATGCTCATGAAACGGTTCGACGAGCCGAACTGGCTCAAAATCGTTATCGAGAAAACTTTCCCGTACGATTGTTCCGATTTCAGGTTTAAGCGGCAATTGCAACGGATGCGGCATAGCGGCGAGCAATAGTTCAGCCCTCGTTCGTGCGAATTCCATATAGATTTGATCGTCCTCCTCGACGCGCAAATCGAGATCCGATTGCCAGTGGTACGATTCTTCCTGGTATCTGAAAAGCCGCCGCGGAACCAAGGCTGTAATAGGGAACGTGACCATACCCGAGCACATCGAACCGGATACCGAAAGAGTTTTCCCTCCGGTATGCTCGTAATACGCCGACGCGATATCTCGTAAAATATTCCAGTAAAATACATGTGCTACATTCCGTCCCCGATCGTCAACGGCAAGATGGCGATACTTCACCATCATCCTTCTCCAGTCGCTCATGGTGTTCGTCTTTTCGTATCGGAAGAATAGAATCGCCTGCGTTGTCTTCAATACCCGAGAAAGAGTATCGACGGTCCTTTTTTCGTACAGCAACGGCTCGATGCCAGCAATATCGACGGTGCGAATCAGTTCGACTGCATCCTGCCTGGTGATATGCAACGACATGGCGCAATTATACCAGCTTCCCATCGGTGGATGAGTACGTAAACGTAAGATACTATAATCGAGTATGCAGGACGATATTTTTTACACGACGTGGTACTCCTCTCCCGTGGGCAAGCTAACGCTTATCGGTTCATCTCGAGGTCTATACGCAATTTTATGGGAATCCGATTCGCCATCGCGGGTTAAATTACCCGAAGAAATGACGGTAAAAGACGACTACCCGCTCTTCGTGGAGACGAAAATGCAGTTAGCGGAGTATTTCGATGGAAGCCGCAAAGTATTCGACATCCCGCTTGACATGTCGCTCGGGACGCAGTTCCAGAAAAAGGCATGGCAGGCGCTGCTGCAAATTCCATACGGCGAAAGACGCAGTTATGCAGAGCAGGCAATCCTAATCGGCAATAAAAATGCTACGAGGGCAATCGGCGGGGCAAACAGCCGGAACCCATTCTCTATTATCGTTCCTTGCCATCGGGTTGTCGGCAGCAAAGGAAAGCTCACCGGCTTTGCCGGAGGTCTTGAAGTTAAGCGTAAACTGCTCGAACTAGAGTCGCATTACGCGTAATGTCATTCTGAAGGTGCTTGTGCATCAAGTAAATCTGCCTCGTGGTTCACCGCAAACGCTCGTAGCAGTGCCAGCCGAGCTGCAACAAATTCTGGAGTCAATCTTCCCGGCAATCCTTCCCGCATACCTTCAAACGGGACAAGGGTCGCTACAGCCCGCACATGCCAATCTTTCATCACGCCTCGATCGATTTCCCCGCCCACGACATCGAACGTTTGATCGAGCTTTTGGTACAGTGCTTCGAGTTGGTCAACCGTAACCGCCATACCTCCTCCATGACGCGCCATCAGCATCGGGTGAAGCACTGGGTCTCCTATTTCGTAAATACCTCGATAGTCTACCTGCGGAAACTGCCCAACTCTCCAACCCTGGAATGCCAAACAGTACGGCTGCTGATCGAAATGCCATTGCGTTATCTCATGCAGTACGCCTGAAATTCGATCATTCAGCAAATAGTCCAAGCCTTCAGGCATATGGAAGTATTCTGGCAAGATTACTCTTTCGGCACGGTGCGCCTCGATAAAATTTCCGAGTGGCAAAAGATTTACCTTGAGCAGCGTCTTCGTAAGGAAATTATCCATCATCGGTTGTCCGAATACACCTTCCTGCGCGGTATCGTAAGTTTTCATAAGCGAATTATACATGAATATGCGTCGATTAAATTTGGCATGCAACTATCTTCCTCAATTTTATTCGTGAAAATTACAGCCAGTATGTTAGCGGACCACAATAGCGGTGTTGTCGAACGAAGTGCTCCACAAATACGAAAACCGGGCTATATTGACGTAATGGTACTTATTCTCCCATCTCCCGGCCCATGGATCGCTTAGGATAATTTGATACGGGTTTTCCGGCGTTCCGACATATCCCACCACGACTTCCGAATGCATCCCTTTGACGGCCTCGACGGTGATCGGGTTACCGTTTTCGTCTTCGGATTCCCACGACAGCTCTTCCGGATTGGCATCGCCGTTTTGCCACCAGATTACCGAGACGTTTCCGTTATCTACTTCTCGAAGCATTTCCGTAACGTTCCAAGCCGTCTTTGTTTCCGCCGGTCGGTATTGTTCAAGTATCTTCTGAATCGGCTGCCAGTGAACTCCATACCCCTGTCCGTCTGGCGAAGCGATATCGCCGACATACCCCAATGCGGGATTTCCCCAGTGATTGCCGTTTCTCTTTCCGATATCGCTTTTCGGCAGCATGTCGTAGATAGCTTGAGGCGAAAGATTAATCCCTTTGTATGTAAGTGCGATCGATGCAGCGGTGACGTTGCAAGCATACTGCGCGAATTGATTGGTTATGGGGACATTAAGCAATACTACCTTGTTTTTCGTGAACACCGAGTAATGGACCGTTGCGGTCTGCGATGACTGCTCTTGATCGTAATTGTAGACGGCAAGTTTATATTCCTGCGCGTAATCAAGGGGTTTATCCGGAATAAACATGAAGACATTGCCGATCCACGCGGTGTGACCTGCAATACTGGGTTCAATGGAGAACGATTTTTCTACCAATGTATGGTCGACCGATTGCGAGTATTCGACCGAGAATGATGAATTGATATCGACATCCATGCTTCCCGCTGCGGGGGTAACTCTCGAGATTGCACGATCCTCGGCTGTCTTGAACTCATACGTGTAGCTGGCATCAAACGCATCTCGAGACGTATTTTTCGCGAGGACCACGGGATTGCCCGAGGTTGGTCTCGTTGTGCCTTGCACTAGCTTTGCGCCGTACTTCGTTTTAATTTCTTTGCTCAAGCTGATCGTATATTTCGTTCCGCTCATGAGCGGTTTCGTCGGGAGTAAAGCAACTATAGTGGAATCGCTATTCCAGTCTACGGTAAACTCCACAGCAGGCTCGATCTTCACTCCGTTCTTTACCGAATCCCTGTTCATGATACGGTCGAAAAAAATTCTGATCGGCTCGTTCACCAAGACGTTATCGCCGTTGGGGATAAATGCTTTAACGCTCGGCTGAAGCGCCGTTTTGAACTTTAGGCTGGAGTACGTCATGGGAATACCTTGCTTCATGACAGCTCCGCTCTTGAGATCTCGCGAAACAGGGGTAACGACAAGATTATAATAGTACTGCGTACCGTTGAGGAAGTCGTTTTCATGCGTGAAGCGGTATTCGTTGCCGTTCCGTTGCGGGTTAAATCGTAACGGTTCATCTCCCTCATTGACGGAGACGAGGGAAACCTCATACGAATGCCGGTCGAAGTTATCGATATACACGGGAATAGTAGTTTCCGGGTCGATATTCTGGTGATTGTTTATCTCATCCGAGAATGTGAACCGGGGATATTGCCGGCGCGTAATCCCATCGACCACGTCCACGCTGTGCACATCATTGCGGATCCCCAACAACGATGCGTACTCCATGGAAAACATCGTATAGTCATCCGGATACAGCGAGGATTCCTGATAGAATACCAAACGTCTCTTGAAAATGTCGAACCTGGATACTTTCTCAAACTTCCAGGTTCCCTTCAAACCGGCACTCATTCGATATTTCAATTCTCGTTTGTTGACCGGCCGATCGAATGTCACCGCAAATGGTTTGGAGTAATCGATCTCGGCTTGGTCGACATGTAATGTCTCGATAGAAAAATGCGGAGACAAGACAAAGAGATAGGCAAATGCCGAGATAACATAACACGTACCGGCGAAAAGAATCGATCTTGCGAGTGTTTTTCGAGGAAACCCGAAGTTACGGGCTGCCAGCCAGTACGCGACAAGACCGCAGTACAAAAGCAGACTCGACCAGACAAGGAAATCAGTTATATTACTGGGCAGCATCGCTATGGCATTATACGCAAGTAACTAGTTTTCGATCAACAGCGCTTTACGGAACATCAGCCCCGATCGCTTCGGAGATCGACTCGTAACCATCGCGCTTCAGCAACGAAACAAGACCAAGATTGATGGAGCTTATGGTTTGCGGGCCGCCGAAAATCATTCCGGTAATCATATGAATGAGCGTGGCGCCGCTTCTTATTTTCCTATAGGCGTCTTCAGCGGTAAAAACTCCTCCGCATCCGATTATGACGAACCTATTCCTCGCCTTCGCGTAGACATACTTGATCATGTCGGTCGCGAGATCTTCTACAACCTTACCGCTCATGCCCCCTTTTTCTGGGACGAAATCGTGCTCGTCGATTTTAGGGTTATTCCTGTTCTTCGTAAGGTTGGATATTATGAAACCGTCAATTCGATGGTTGCTCGCGACTTCGATGATTCCGTCGACAGTCTCGAGCGGAAGATCGGGAGAAATTTTTATGAATATCGGTTTCGTTTTCTCTTCCCGATCGATTGCCGCCAAAAGCAGCTCAAGCCTGTTCGGGTCGTGGAACGGCTCGCCTCCAAAAGTATTCGGGCAGCTTACGTTGATCGTATAGTAGGATCCTATCTGTTTGAACGCCCTATATGCTTTCACGTAATCCGCCACGCCCACCGACGTATCGACCGTAGCTTCGTTATTCGTTTTGGCAATGCTGATTCCGATGGGGAACCGAAACTTTTTCCCGGCAAGACGCTTCGAAATTGCTTCAGCGCCATCATTCTTTAGGCCATAGTAGACCATGAGGCTTTCGCTTCCTTTCATACGCCATAGTCGAGGTTTAGGATTACCGGGGCAGTATTCCCCCGTGATCGAACCGACTTCTTCAAAGCCAAATCCGACATCGGGCATGATATTTGTCAGCTGAGCGTTCTTATCGAAACCGGCCGACAGCCCGATGGGATTTTCGAACGGTATTCCCAGCACCGTTTGCTTGAGTGCCGGATGACGGTAGTCGAACGCGAGCGACGTAAGCCAACGGGTAATTGGTGTCTTCGACAGCAACACACCGAGCATCGTCACTCGGTCATGCACATCCTCCGGATCAAACTTGAAATAAATCGGCTTCAAAACGTGCTTGTACAGGAACCCGACGAAAGAGTTACGGATGGAACAGAGGGAATCGCGTATTGGCTGGGACTTCATGAATAATTGTACGGCTAACGCGTGCCCAATTAAGTGACATCAGTCACATACTCGTTTTGTCGATTTTTTTATATAGTGTAAAGGAAGACTTAGAACAAATGACAAAGGACAATCTGTTTCAGAAAGCCAGCTTCGCTCTCATGCCCCTCTCCTACTTCAGGAAGGAAAGCAGGGGGTGGCTGCGCTCGCCGGGTAGCTTTATTTTCATTTCGCTAATGGGCATCCTAGCCTACGTGCATCTCTTGCTTTTGTGGTACACGATAGATTTTTTTCAATCGAACGGCTCCGGATACGTGAAATCTCCGTTTCTGCTTTTATCGAGGTTCAACGGGCAAATGGCAATTGTCCTTTTCACATTCGAATTCATCCTTGCGATACGCACGAGGTTTATCGAACGTTGGTTTGGCGGCTTTGACCGCGTCTACAAGCTCCATTCGATTGTCGGACGCATTGCGTTTTACGTTGCGCTGCTGCATTTCGTTTTCTTGCTCGCGAGCACTTCTCGGGAATACTTGTCCTACTTTATCCTGCCGAGCTCGAGTCTTCCCGTGCTTCTCGGGCAGCTAAGTCTCGGATTTTTTTTCGTGCTCATTATCGTAAGCGTATGGCGAACGCTACCCCATCATATTTGGCTCCTAGTCCACAAATGTATTGGAGCTGCCTTCATGCTTTCGGGTTTCCATATGTTTTTGATACAGCCCAAGTACCTCGCGGATGATCCATACCGCATGACGCTCTTCGCGATATGGCTCGTCGGTATGTTCTGCTGGGTATACAGAATTCTGCTCTATCGAGTTATTGCGCCCCATCACATGGCAACGGTACAAAAAGTCGAACGGCTCCATGAAGTCACCAACCTCTACCTCAAGCTCGAAGGTTCCAAGTTCGACTCGAGACCCGGCGATTTCGTATGGATAAGCATGGATAAGACAAAGAAAAACCTCATCCGAGAACAGCATCCGTTTTCCATCTCCGGTTACTACGAAGGAAATGTTATCCGACTCTCAATTAAAGACCTCGGCGACTTTACCCATATCGTTCCCGAAATCCAAGAAGGCGACACGATGACGGTATTTGGCCCGTACGGCAAATTTGACGATAAGCTGTTCACCCGGACGAGCGATATGGTATGGATCGGCGCCGGAATCGGAATAGCGCCGTTCGTCTATATGTCCCAATATTTCGGTCTCCTGCCGGAATCGGGCAAGCAGGGAAAGCGAAAGGTTCATCTATGGTATGTCCTTAAGAACGAAAACGAAAATCTCTTCGAAGAACAGTTCAGACAAACAACCAGCGAAGACTCCGACTTTTCGTACTCGCTTTGGCACTCAGATACACAAGGATTTATACGCGCTCAGGACATCGTCGATTCAGTCGGCGGCGTCGAGGAGCTCAAGAAGCGAACGATCTTCATCTGCGGTCCTATTCCGATGATGGAATCGTTGACGAAAGACTTCTATGCAATGGGAGTAAGCGAAAGGAATATCGTATTTGAAGAATTTAGGTTCGGATAAACCGAACCTAATGAGTAAAATCGGAAAGCCGCTTTTAATATGCGGCTTGTTTCTTTATGAGCTCAACTGCTGCCTTGAATCCGGTAGTCGTATCCGAGGAACCGTTGATCTTGCTGACGGTCGAAAGCTCATCGAGCTTCTTGCCGACAACGGTCGTCTTGAGCGCATCGTTGTATTTCTGGTTGCTCGCCAGCGCCTGCGCTCCGGGATTTTCCTTGAGCGTTGTTGACGCTGCAGTTACCAGATCGTTTGCGATCGTAACTGAGACATCCATTTTATGCGATACCGCACCGTTATTCGTAACGTAGTCTCCTGCCGCCGTATACGATCCGTCCTTGTAGGTCGATGTGGCCTTCTTGGTAGGCGTTGGGGTTGGAGCGTTTTGTTGGGGCGCTGGCGTTACGACTATATAAACTGTCTTTGGCTCATCGGCTGTTTTGTTGCCGCGAGTTATGTTTGAGTACACGTATACCGAGCTTGCGATTACTGCAGAAGCCGATAGAGCAACCAAACTTGCTGTTTTTATCTTATCGTCCATAGGGCAATTCCAATTAATTTTATAGCAACTTGTCGTCACCTCAGCGGTGACTTTCGTCACACCACTATACAAATATCCGAACAATTCATCCACATGCATGGTGGTTTGCCGAAGTAAAAGTTATACTAACTATTATGCTTGTCAGAGATAGATTGCGTTCAGATCTGGAATCGATACACGGAGGATCAAGTCCGGTAGCAGATTTCGATGTTTTATATCACGACTTGTCGAGAAACGACCAGAAAATAGCTCAAGCCCGCTTGGATACGTTATTCTTGCTTCTCGAGAGAGCTCTCGTCCCGCCGCTGTACTTCGATGGCTCCACTTCCGAAGACAGGACCTATGATGTAAAGCATGAAATCCACGAAAGTTGGGTTCGAAGAGCCAGGAACTACCCAATTCCGATTACGCGCGGCGGAGTCATGAGAACGGATATTCTCGAAATCTTCAGGGCTCAATCCGGGAACAGCCCGTTAAAACTGGTGCGGTTGGAGAACCCCGGTCCAGAGCTCGACAGTTGGACATATGTCTATATACCCGGCCCAAACCCTTACGCGACCGTTGAGTATGTAAGTACCGAGCCTGACACTGATGATCTGACTTCTTACATCGCAGCAAGTACAGAACGGCATCCCTCTTTCTTAAGCTGCGTAACGGTCCGCTCGTTCGATGCGAATGTCGCGACAGCCGCAATGTTGACCGGCTTCGTTCTCGGGCTGTGAGGTGATTGGTGTCACTGCCGAGTTTTTCCTAAAAATACAGTATTACAATTGTAAATACATAACCAAGTATTCTATGGATCTATTCAGATTGGATGGAAAAACAGCGGTTGTTACCGGCGCATCAAGCGGTATCGGTGCACAATTCGCGAAAGCATTAGCTGGACAAGGTGCTGACGTAGCCGTCGTTGCACGAAGGCTCGATAGGCTTGAGGCGCTCGCAGAAGAAATCCGTGCGCTCGGAGCAAAATGCCTTCCGATACAATGCGATGTGACGGTCGAAGAGGAAGTTGCGAAAGCTGTTGATGCCGTAATGGCAGAGTTCGGTAAAATCGATATCCTGGTCAATAACGCAGGCGTCGCAGAAACGGCGCCTACCGAATCGACCACGCTGGAAAGCTGGAACAAGGTTATCGGTACGAATCTCACCGGTGTGTTCCTTTTCTCCAAGCATGTCGGCAAGCACATGATCGAAAAGAAGTACGGCAAAATCATCAATACATCTTCGATTGCGGGCTTCCTTGGTTTTGAGGGCATGTCTACGGCAGCATACTCTGCATCCAAAGGAGCGGTAGTTAACTTCACGCGAGCGCTCGCCGACGAGTGGGGCAAGTACAATATCTACGTAAACTCCATCGCTCCAGGCTTTTTCCCTTCGGAAATGACACAAGCGTTTGTCGATAATGAAGGCTTCCAGGCATACGTAAAGTCTAGAACATCGCTCGATAGGTGGGGCAAAGACGGCGAACTTGATGGCGCGCTGATCTACTTCGCATCTGATGCTTCTAGCTATACGACAGGGCAAATCCTGGCGGTTGACGGCGGATGGACCGCAGAGTAACCATTTCAGTTGAACGATAAGCAAGGGGGATCTTCCAAGATCCCCCATTCCATCAATACGCAAGCCTATCTTCGCTATTCTCGAAAATATACGAGGTTGCCGTTTCGGGAGATGCCAAGTATTGCTGCAATCGAGGCAAGCCGTACTCGAACCCGCCTCGAAATATCTTTTCGAGATTGAGGATGTCATCGATATCGTGCCAGAAATACTCACCTTCAATGCTTTTCAAACGCGGTTCCCCTTCCCACTCCGTAACAACGATCACGAAAAAAGCGCCATCGCCTACGACCTCCCCTTTTTCGTTCTTGAATATTTCTTTATGCAATCCTATGAGCGAATACTTGGTCGGTACCACCCCGATCTCTTCCATCAGCTCGCGCTCCAAATTCTCGGCAATACTCGTTCCCCATTGGAGCTTTCCTGTTATTGCCCCGATATAACCGTAATGCGGATGCTTGAGCCTGCGGTAGAGAAGCATCTGCGGCTTGCCGTTGCGCCAACGTACCAAGTCGATAAACATGCTCACCTTGATTTGTTTTTGGTACTTCCCGTCTTCTTCCATCAAGGACACTTGCTGCCTGCCTGCTTCGGTGAGCGAATAGTACTTATCGGCTTTAACAACGAGCCCCCGGGCGATAAGCTCGCGCAGGTGGTAATTGAACAGGTCGTGATTCTCGGTGACCTTGTGCAAGTCGCTGTAAAGAATTTTATCGGCAAACATCAGCCGCTTGAGTATTGCTGTTTTTACGTCCATATCTGACATGGCAAACGTTACACCTAAGCGACGATTTAAATCCAGTGAGGAGAGACTACCTTATTTGTATGAAACATTCTTCCCTATTTCATCTAGGAAATCGATGACCGAATCGACATAGCGTTTGTCGGAAATAAGTTCGGAAGCAAGTTCTGACGCATCCTCGAGCCGTTCTTCAAGCCGTCGCTTGCCTCCCGGCGCGATGGCAACGAAGCTTACCCGCGCATCGCCTTCGTGTGCCTCTCGCTTGATATATCCGACTTTTTCCATCGGTAACAGCATCCGGGTTATGCCGGATGGCGTAAGACCAACCTTATTGGCTAAATCGATTCTCCTCATTTTGCCATCGCTGCTTTGGTTCAAATGGTACAAAATAATGAATTCGTTATAACCCAGCCCGCCAAGGCGTCCTTCAAATGCCCTGGTTAGCATCGGCTGCAATTTTGAAAGCGTAATAAATAACTTCAACTCCTTATTGATATTCTTCATAGCGGAATGATTATATTTGATACATCAAATATTTGTCAAACATACTTCAAACACGGTATCACGTAAATGCATACGCTGGCATTTGGTGAGCATCTCTCGATTGGATGGTGGGATTACGAAAAAAGTCCACGATACGGATAATGTCTCCGATCGGCATATTTTCGGCGAAGTATTCCTTGGTCAGTTCACGCTTCGGAAAGTGCTCAATCTCGGTATCTACGATAATCAGTTTTTCTACTCCGTTCGTAAACTGCCTCACAAGATATTCGGCACCGACCGTATCGTCGCCATTATTGATAAGCAAGGCATATGGCAGATCATGATGGAACACGCAGGGTTCCTTATGTTTCAGGATCATGATACCGGTCTCTACGAACGTCCGTACATCGATATTGTCGAGCATTGCGTTCGTGGTAGAAACGGGATGCCCTTTAAATATTGTCTTCGGAAGGATATTCCTGAACCACTTGCTGTTCCAGATAGCGCCAGCCAAATGTGTCCTGTTTGCCAACTCAAGCCGCGTGACATGTTTAAACGTGAGCCATGCACCGAGATGCAGGCTGCCTGCACCGGTATAAGGTCCGACAGCGATAATGCCTTTGCACCGGCTATCGAGTTTCGCATTATTGACAACGAGAAACCCGAAAGAAATACCTGCCGCAATATAGCTATCGATCTCGAGTTTCTTTATGTATTCATCGACATACGCTGCGTACCCGGCTAACGAAATTCGATCCAAAGGAGCGCTCCCCTTTATAAACCCGGGTAGGTCGATGAAGTACACGGTAAATTGCTCTTCGAGGTATTCAATTAATCCTTGAAGTACGACGCTGTTGGTAGGATACGAGTGGACGAGAATGAGATTTTCTTTGGGCATAATTCGCAAAAGTTTAATGCAAGAGAGGCCGATCTACAATGATCAAAGTCGCTTCAGCAGGTCTCGAGCTTTGCGCGCTAGCCATAAAGCGCTCGCGGGACGTTTGTTTTTATCAAGAAGCATGCAGGACGCAATCAGCTCGAAAAGCTCTCTGCCCTGAGGCGAATCAAATACTGAGGGCAAATGTTGACGCTCAAGCTCGATATCGCCCAGCTTGCGCAGGTACTGCGTGGCGTACCAGTCGGGAACAATGCAATATAGCAAAGTTGAGGCAATCATGTAGATATCCGAGGAAAACTTTACCCCTTTGTTTCGCAACTGCTCGGGTGAGGCGAAATTCGGCTTTGCAAACCAATTGGTCATGAAAGAGGTAGAATGCCCACCCATACGCACCAACCCCATATCGACCAGCCGGTTCATCGACGGGTTCGTTATGCTGGGGACAACGATATTCATCGGATCGATATCCAAATGCAGCATGTAAAACGGATGTCCCTGCATGTACGCAACCGCATCCATAATGGGAATCATGAGGCTTAACGCTAAGGCCGGATCGAGTCCGTAACTGTTCGGCACCGGTCGGTCCCTCCCCTGCTCCAAAGCTTGCCTCCTCGCGAGTTGTTCCCGCAAGCTTAAAATCTTGTCGAGCGATTGTCCTTGGATATAGCTCATAACGACATAATGTTCCATCATTTTGCGGTTATGCTCGAAATGAAAATACCGCGGCAGGTTCGGATGATTCCAATTCTTCAATTGCTCTTGGAAAAGAAATTCGCGGGGCATTACCGTTTCGCCGGCGAGAGAATAGACCACCTTAATCGCAACAGCCGACTCGGTGCCGGATTCCGTAGGGCCGAAACCTTTGTAAACGACGGTCGATGGAGTTCTGCCGATTACTTCGGTTGCGACAAAGTCACCTACTCTAAGGTCGATGCCGTTCATGATGCTTGTTTAACGTGTACCATTGCCGTCATGCGCTTCGTGCTCAGGTACGCGACCGAGCCGATGCTTGGGTCGGTCAGTTGAATCATGTCCCAACCGGGTCGATCGTATAGTGAAGCGCCTGGAAATTCGCCCTCTGCGACTGCTTTTTTGATACATTCGTATTCATCCTCGGTGGTGTAAAAGTCAACATCGCCCCGGTACTTCCCATATGCCGAAGGGTCAGGCGTACGGATATATAGATATCGGTAAACCGTCTCGGGCGCGTATCGTGAACCGGTCATCTCAAGCGGGACCATAAGCGTGTAATATTTTTGATCCGGGTTATCAGAGGGCAGGGTTATTTCTCCCCTAAGCTCGTTAAGAATACGAAACGCTTCGTCATTCTGACAAAAGATACCGATGTTCCCTGCGTTATCGTAGAGTTTGCCGAAAATCGCAAGGCATAGCGAACAGCAATCTTCATGCACCACCCGAATACTATCCAATAATTGATCCCGTGCCGAGATATCCATAGGTGTATTGTAGCAAAATATAATTAAGTGTTGACTTAATTAACTAGTTGGTTTAGTATCACTTCATGGATATATTTTATGCCCTATCGGACCAAAACCGGCGCAGAATTCTAGAGCTGCTGTCGGAACGTGGTTCCCTTACGGCAACGGATATATCGAAAAAGTTTTCTATTAGTGCCCCTGCAATATCGCAGCATCTCAAAATCCTAAGGGAAGCTGATTTGTTAATAATGGAAAAAAAAGCCCAACAACGAATCTACCGACTGAACACCAAGTCGATGCGCCAGCTTGAAGAATGGGCCCAAAAGCTTGCATCGAAGTGGAACGATAGGTTTGAGAAGCTCGATAAACTTTTGGAAGAGGAGAAAAAAAAGTTAGCCAACGAATCAAAGACGAAAAAGTAACATGGAACAATCAAAAACAAGTAAAGTAAAAATAATATCTGATACGGAAATATCGTACGAGAGAACATTCGACGCCCCCCTTGAACTATTCTGGAAGGCAAATTCGGATCCTAAGCTGGTAGAGCAATGGTGGGGCCCGAATGGAACAACCACCGTCGTCGAGAAACTCGACTTTACCGTCGGCGGGGAATGGAGATATGTCGTGGACGGCGAAGGATTCCATGGGGAATTCAAGGAGATCGAACCGATGACGAAAATATCGTATACCTTCGAATACGATCCCTTCCCCGGCCACGTCTCTATTGACACAGGCGTGTTCGAGGAAAAAGACGGAAAAACATACGCAAGATTCACGACCAAATTCTCATCAATCGAAGATCGCGATGCAATGATCGCAAGCGGCATGGAAAAAGGCATGAACGAAACCCACAACCGCCTCAACAACCTCCTAACCAACCAACTGACTAACTAACCAACCAACCAACCAACCAACTAACCAACTAACTAACCAACTAACCAACCAGCTAACCAGCCCACCAGCTAACCAGCTAACCAAAACTCATGTCAACAATCAACAAACAAACCAACGAACTAACCATGGAACGAGTATTCGATGCACCGCGTCAACTCGTTTGGAACGCATGGACGCAAAAAGAGCTCCTCGAAAAGTGGTGGGGCCCGAAAGAGTGGACCACGACGGTAAAAACATACGAACTTGTACCGGGAGGTACCTGGCTTTATATGATGGAAGGATTTATGCCCGGTGCTGCCGAGAAAATTCAAGCGTGGAGCGTCGCGAAGTTCATTGAAATCGTAGAGCCCGAGAAAATCGTATATCGCGATTCATTCAGCGACGAAAACGGAGTCGTCAACGAAAGCATGCCGAGCATGCAGGTAACGGTAACGTTCAGCGAAGAAGACGGCTCGACAAAAATGACGAGCGTTACGAAATTCGACAAGCTTGAGGACTTGGAAAAAGTAGTAGCGATGGGAGTCGAAGAAGGATTCAATATGCAGCTCGACAAACTCGCTGAAATGCTCGGATAATTTCAGATTAGATATCAAACGGAGCGCCTACGCGGCGTTCCGTTTTTTTTGATCGCACGTCACGCCGCTATCTGCATCAATTCGGGCAATAGTAAGCACTCACAACTATTGAGTATCAACGCGAAATTTCATACATTGTAAGGAGCAGAAAAGAAATTTCGGCTCCTTCTTACATGTTCAAAACAGTAAAGGCCACAATCGCCAAATACCGGGTAATTGGTCTTGCGGCTGCCATTTTCGTGGCAGCTGGCGTCGGCGTTGTTGTCTATACTTCCAACCGTCTCAAGGAGGAGCAGAAGCTTGATGTTGGCGAGCAAACGAATTCTACCAACAGATTATTAGCGTCGGACCGGCAAATGCTCGGAGATGTCTCATTTAACGTAGAAACGATCTTCAATAAAGATGCCAAGGTAAACAGCTCGCTTAATGTCGAAGGCTTGGCGACGTTCAACAACAATATCCAAGCAATCGGCAAAGACATCGATTTGGGGCAGGGTAAAATTTTCGCGTCGAATGTCGTCAATAACATTACCGGAGGTTCAGGAATTCAAGTAAGCCAAGGTCAAGCCCCGGTTATTTCCAATACCGGCGTTACTTCGTTCCAAGGATTGACGGGCAACGTTACCTTGAAGGCAGGACCGGGTATCGATATAACCGGCGATAAGATCGGTCTATCAGGCGATCTCGGGAATCCCACGGTTTTTAAAAATCTGGCTGTCCTCAGCGGCGGAACTACCACGGCGCTTACCCCCAAGTCGGGCGTCGAGAATCTTACGATCACTGCGGGAAGCGGCATTAACATAACAACCAATCCGAATACGAATCAAGTCAGCATTTCGAACAGCCTGCCCGACAGCGGTTTCTTGAAAAACGCCAATGTCGCAACGCTTGACGGCACGGTCTCGAAAGTAGGCATCGGAACGACGACACCGACGGCACTGCTCTCGGTCGGTCAAAATTCAGCATTTAAAGTAGACGAAACCGGAAATGTCTCGACCGCAGGAAATGTTTCGACAATCGGAAACTTTTCGACTGCAGGGAATTTGAGCTATACCGGAAAAATCTATCGGGACAATCAAGAAATGCTCACGCTTGCCCCCGGCAATACGGTAGGTCAAACGCTCTATTGGAACGGAACGGATTGGGTAGCAAATTCCTACCTATCGTTCGACCCGTTGACCAATCACGTGAGAATCGGTTCGAGCGGTCCGGAAGCGGCGCTCGACGTCGATGGAGCAATTCGGGTTGGCGATCCGGGTGCATACAACTTAATTGGAACCCAATCCGCAGCAGGTTCTCCGACAGGATACTTGTATTGGGGTGATCGGGAGTTATGCGATTCTACCGGCAACTGCAGCGGTGGTAACGGTGTTTCCCTTACCGGTACCGGAACCTCGAACTATGTCCCGAAGTTCAGTACCTCGACGACGCTCGGCAACTCATCCATTTTCGACAACGGTACCTCGGTTGGAATCGGGACGGCAACACCGTCTGCAAGCAATAAGCTTGAAGTCAACGGCAATATCGCGTCATCAACAGGCTTCTGCATCAACAATTCATGTATCAGCTCATGGCCTAATACGCTCTCTTGGGGAAATATCACCGGGACGCTCTCAAACCAAACGGATTTGCAAACGGCGCTAAACGGAAAGGAATCGACGATCGTCAACGGAACGGCGCTCCAATATTACCGGGGCGATAAGACATGGCAAACGCTCAACACAACGGCGGTTCCAGAAGGTCTCAATCTTTACTATACCTCCTCACGATTCAATACCGATTTCTCGTCGAAGACAACCACCAACTTAACCGAAGGATCTAATCTCTATTATACCGATGCCCGCACTCGAGCAGCACTCGCCGCAACAAGTCCGTTGACCTACAATTCCTCAACGGGTACCTTTGCAATCACCCAAGCAACAACTTCGACATCCGGATACCTCTCATCGGCAGATTGGAATACCTTTAGCAATAAAGAAGGCTCGCTCGCGGCAGGAACGACCGCACAATACTACCGGGGAGACAAATCGTGGCAAACGCTCAACACGACAGCTGTTCCGGAAGGAACCAATCTCTATTGGACGGGAGGCAGGTTTGATACGGCATTCTCAGGTAAAACGACAACGAACCTTTCTGAAGGCTCGAACCTATATTTCACTACGGCTCGCGCGCGAACTTCGCTTACCGCTTCGGCCCCGCTTGCCTACAATTCGTCAACGGGTAATTTTTCGCTACCCGTAGCAACGAGTTCAGCTGACGGTTACTTGAGTGCAGCCGACTGGGCACGATTCGACGCTGCCGCTGCAGGAGGCGGATTACCGACCGGCACCTCTTTGCAATATATACGCGGCGATCATACCCTTGCTACATTGAATACGACTGCAGTCCCCGAAGGGACGAACCAATATTATACCGATGCCCGGGCTCGAGCGGCTTTCTCTGCTTCCGCCCCACTCTCGTATAATTCGTCAACCGGCGCGTACTCCATCAGCCAAGCGAACGGATCGACAAACGGCTACCTGTCGTCAGGCGATTGGACAATATTCAACAGTAAGCAATCTGCGCTAACCTTCTCATCCGGCTTAACCAATTCCTCGGGAACGATCACCAGCAATTACGCAACCGGCGTTTCAGGAGGACAGACGCTTAACGGCGGTACAGCCGCATCCGACAATCTCACTATCGATTCCACGACAAACGTATCGAAAGGGTATATTCTCCTCAATCCGACAGCGGGTAATGTCGGTATCGGAACATCGCTCCCCTCGCAAAAGCTCGATATCGCGGGCGGCCTGCGACTCGGCACTGCCGGCGCGAATAATGTCTTGAACACATCCGCAGCTGGTGGAGCGGCTACCGGAAACCTTTACTGGGGCAACAAGCAAGTCTGCGACACATCGGGAAATTGTGCAGGAACCGGTGCCGGCGTCGGCGGATCGGGAACCGCAAATTACTTGCCGAAATTCAGCGGGACCTATGCGCTTGGCGACTCGCTCGTGTACGATAACGGCACGAATGTCGGTATCGGCAACGCGTCACCCGGAGCGAAGCTTGATGTAAGCGGTTCGGTCCGACTCGGCGCAGCAGGAGCCAATAATATCTTGAATACCACAGCAGCGGGAGGCGCTCCATCGGGGACGCTTTATTGGGGCAATCGTGAATTATGCGATACTTCGGGAAATTGTACCGGAGGCGGAAGCGGTGCTGCAGTTGGCGGTACCGGTACTACTGGTCAGCTCGCGTATTGGTCGAGCTCCGCGACCGTAGCGGCAACATCAGGGTTCTACTGGGACAGCGCAAATAATAGGTTGGGTATCGGTACTGCATCTCCGTCGTCCGCTCTATCGGTTGGAGCGACAAGCCAATTCCAGGTAAATTCGTCAGGCGCGATTGCGGCAGCAACTGGAATAACATCATCGGGTTCCGTAACCTTCTCGGCTTTCGGCACTGGCGTGGTTACCAGCAACTCAAGCGGCAACCTCGCTTCGCTTGCGCCGCTCTCCGCACAATTGCTTATCGGAAACGCTTCAGGCGCACCGACCTTCGTTTCTCTCTCGAACGACGCGACAATCAGCAGCACCGGAGCTCTTACGCTCGCATCGACCGGAGTGACCGCCCAAACATACGGATCCGCAACCAAGGTTCCGCAGATAGCGGTCGACGCTAAAGGAAGAATTACCAGCGCATCGGAAGTGACGATTACGGGAGTCACTCCGGGCGGGGCGGCAGGCGGAGATCTTTCCGGCACCTATCCGAATCCCACCGTCGCTAAAATAAACGGCAACCTTCTCGGCACCACGACTCCAACCTCCGGTAACGTACTCATTGCCGACGGCACGCAATGGACGACACGAGCGCTGTCGGGAGATATCGCAATCGGCAGCACCGGTGTAGTTTCCATAAACGGCGACTCCGTTGCATTAGGTACCGACACGACCGGGAATTACCTGGCAACGTTGAGCGGCGGCAACGGCGTAACTGTCACGGGCTCCGGGTCGGAAGGTGCGACCCCGTCGGTCGCTTTAGGGGCACTCACTGCCGACTGGGATCAAACGGGCGCAAAAGACATCTACCTCAATAACGCGAATTCCCAGTTGAAAATTAAGGGAAATACCGGCTCGACAGGAACTGCGAGCGGTATCTTCGATGTCGGCGTGCTTGACGCGGATAAAACGTATACGTTTCCTAATCAGACGGGTACGGTCTGTCTCGACAGCGGAAACTGCGCCGGATCGGCAGCTGGCCTTGGAGGAAGCGGTACGACCAACAAACTCTCGAAGTTTACCGGCACATACAATATCGGAGACTCGATCATCACAGACAACGGAACGCTCGTGAGCGTCGGCGGCAATTTCTCCGCAAGCGGCACGATTAACTTTACGAATAGCGCATTCACGACAGCAGGAGGACTTCTCAAAGTTGCGGCATCGACGGGTGCCGTCTCGACCGCCGTTTCCGGTACGGATTATCAGGCTCCATTGACGGCAGGCGTCGATTACCAAACTCCAATAACGTTCTCGACCGGTTTGACGTATTCAGGCAACACGCTCACGAGCAATATCTCAACCGGAAAAGCAGGCGGTCAAACGATAAACGGCGGCACGAACGCGTCAGACAATTTGACGATTGATTCCACGACGAACGTTACCAAGGGTAATTTGCTGCTCAATCCATCGGGAGGCTCGGTTGCCATCGGCGCTTCTTCGGTTTCTGCAGGCAAGCTCGATGTCACCGGATCGATTCGCCTCGGCGCGGCAGGCGTAAATAATCTGTTGAATACTTCCGCTGCCGGGAGTGCACCTTCGGGAAATCTGTACTGGGGCAACAGAACCGTGTGCGATTCATCGGGAAATTGTTCGGGAACGTACTCGGGTCTCGGCGGAACGGGAACTGCCGGGAAAGTACCGGTTTTCACGAGCGGGAGCGCTGTTGGTGATTCAATCATCTCCGACAACGGATCGCTGGTGTCAGTCGGCGGCGGCTTATCCGCATCGGGAAGTGTTACGTTCGGTAACTATGCGAACGGCATCCTTAAGGTAAACGGTTCGGGCGCAGTTTCAGCCGGTACCGTCGCCCTCGGTACTGAGACAACCGGTAATTATCTTGCGACGCTCAGCGGCGGCAGCGGAATCGCGGTTAGCGGTTCAGGCTCTGCGGGCGCAACACCATCGCTCGCGTTGAGTGCCCTGACCGCGGAATGGAATCAGACCGGCGCATTCAACCTCTTCCTCAACAATACCAACTCGCAACTCAAGATGCTGGGTAATGACGGTACGTTCGTCGGTAATTTCGATGTCGGTACCCTTTCGAGCAACAGGTCATATACGTTTCCTAATTCATCGGGAACGGTATGTTTGGATAACGGCAATTGTGCCGGTACGGCAGCAGGCCTAGGCGGATCGGGAACGACGAACCAAGTTGCCTACTTCAGCGGTACCTATGGATTAACCTCAGCGAGCACCTTCTATTGGGACAGTTCTAACGGACGGCTCGGTGTCGGATCCAGCTCGTTCAGTTCCCTCACCGATCGAATGCTCGTATCCGGAGGTTCGTTCTCAGCAGGACACGAAGCGCTTCGGGTCGATGGTGATGCCTCGGGAAACGAGTACGCAAGCCAATTGTCCCTCGGTTCAACAAGCGCGAATGGGCCAAGCAGATTTAAATTTATCGACAACACTTCAGGGGCAACGACCGCAACGATCGAATCATCGAGGTACGCATCGGGCGGAGGCGGCGGCATTACCTTTAAGACGAGACAAGCATCAGACTTCAATATGAATACGGCGATGTTCATCGATCGCGCCGGTTATGTGGGAATCGGCAATACGAATCCTGGATCTCTGCTCGACGTTTCGGGAGCAATCAGGCTTGGGACGGCAGGAGCAAACAATACCCTCAATACATCTGCCGCTGGAGGAGGACCTACCGGAACCCTCTATTGGGGTAACCGATCGCTCTGCGATTCATCGGGAAATTGTTCGAGCACCTACCAGGCACCGCTTACTCCAGGAACCGATTATCAAACACCATTGACGTTCTCGACCGGCCTCACGAATACTTCTGGAACCGTAACCAACAATATATCAACCGGCGTAGCTGGCGGACAAACGATAAACGGCGGCACAGCAGCCTCAGAAAACCTTACCATCGACTCGACCACCAATGGATCCAAAGGAAATGTCTATATTAATCCTTCCGGCGGCGCAGTAGCGATCGGCTCGGGTTCCGTATCTGCCGGAAAACTTGATGTCGCCGGCTCAATCAGGCTAGGCGCTGCCGGCACGAACAATTTGCTCAACACGTCGGCAGCGGGAGGTGCAGCTTCAAACAACCTATATTGGGGTAACGCGCAAGTTTGTACCGATGCAGGCAATTGCCCGGGAGGCAGCGGAACGGTCGCCGGGACGGGTACTGCCGGAAGATCGACAAGATGGGCAGTAGGCGGCGCAAATATCGAGAACGGCTCTATCAACGATCAAGGAAGCGCAGTCGGCTTAACGATCGATTCATCGCTTCGGTTCGGTTTCGGCAATACTGGACCTTCGTACAAGGTCGATATTATCAATAACAGCGCGTCGCAATTCAGGGTAGGCTTCGATACCTCAAACTACTTTACCGCGTCGGCATCATCAACAGGGCTCACCACGTTCGATGCAGTCGGTTCCGGAGCGGGCTTTATGTTCAGCGATAGCGTTACCGTTTCAAGCGCCGGCGGCTTATTGCTTGGCGCAAACGGCGTTACGAACGGTCTCTTGACCTTCTATTCGTCAGGAGCTGGAGAAACCGCGCCGACCATCCAAGCGAACGCTTCCGGCGATCTTAACCTCAACGCTGCAACCGGTATCGTCAATATCGGAAGCGGAACGGGAGATATCCTATTCGATCCGGTCAATAACAATATGGTTGCCAATCTCGGTGGAACCGGGAATTTCGTGATCAACGACTCGGGCATCACCTTCGCGACATTCGACAATAACGGCAACACGACATTCGATTACCAGAACGCAACGGGCAACGCGGTCACCGTAAACGGAAATACGATGACGACCGGAAAAGCCCTCGCCCTCTCCTCCACTTCGAATGCACTATCGTCGGGCGGCTTGCTTGACGCATCGGCAACAGCATCGGCGACATCGACGGCATTCACCGGGAATGTCGCGAACGTTTCCTTAACGCAAACTAATAACGGCGGCGCAGCACTTTCGATGACCGGCAAAGTATTGAACGTCAGCAGGAACTTGACGGTCAACAACACGGGCAATACCTATACCGTCTCCGGTGAAGCATTTGCGGTGACCGATGCATTTACCCAAACATCGGGAACATTAACCAATAGCTCCAATACCGCATCAATCACTCGTTCGTGCCCGTCGGGCTTAACTTGCAGCGGTTCATTCCTGCTCTTGAACGGCGATACGACCGGTACAGATGCGGCAGGGCTTACCGTTACCAAGACGGCAGGTACGCTTACGAGCGGCATCGTCGTTGGCTCCGGTACGCAAACCATAACGAACGGCTTGTACATCGGTTCGACCGGAGTCACCACGGATATCAGGCTTCAAAATGGCGCTACGATCGATAACGATACATCCGGCGTCTTGAAGCTTACTGCAGGCACTTCAGTCAACACGACGGCGACGATACTTCCGACAACCGACAATACCGCAAATTTGGGAAGCGGCTCGTTTAGGTTCAACACCGTCTATGCATCAACCGGCACGATCAATACCTCTGACGCTCGCCTTAAAGAGAATATCCAAGACATTCCGTACGGGATGGAGCAAATCATGAAGCTGCACCCCGTCTCCTTCACGTGGAAAGACAAGAAAGGAATGACTCCGAAGCTAGGTTTGATCGCGCAAGAAGTGCAGCCGGTAGTACCCAATGTCGTCAATGAAGATAAGTATCTCGGTATCTACTACTCCGACCTCATTCCCCTGCTTATTAAGGGAGTTCAGGAACAACAGACCGCGCTTACCGACTCGACGTCAACTTCGCTTTCGCTCAAAACCCAAGTCGACTCGCTCCTTACGAAATACGACGCGACTGTCGAGGCGACCGATTCCCGAATTGCGAAACTCGAGAAAGATGTCAAGGCGCTTCAGGATCAAGTCGCAACGAAATCAACGTCAGCACTTGCTCCAGCAGATGGCGACGCACTTACCGTGATCGAGACGAGGACGAGCCAGCTTGAGCAGCGAATCGACGTCGTCGAGGCGAAGATCGATGGCATGATGAAGAATGGCGCAATCCTTCCGAAACTTACGGTCAAGGGGCTTTCTCAGCTTGCCAATGTCGACGTGAGCGGCGAATTGAAAGTCGGTGATATCCAGCTTGCGAAAAACGAAATCAATACCAAAACCGGTTTGCTGAAGATCCAAGCAGACGCGCTAAACGGAGTCGAACTGTTCGGTGGCAAAACGACATTCGACAATAAGACCGGAGATATTAAGACCGAAGGTAGCGTCACTGCGGCGAAAGTCGGCGTGGAAGCGCAAGACGATGAAAATCTCAGTGCAGGAACCGGGAAAATTGACGCCGGCGACATCACTCTTGTCATCAAGACGAAGGCGGTTACCAAAGACTCTCTTGTCTTCGTAACGGCTTCAACGAAAACCTCGAGGATCTTGAATGTCACCGATAAGAAACCTGGCGAATCGATCACCATCGAAATGGATAAGGAAGACAAAAAAGATGTTGAATTCAGCTGGTTTATCGTTGAGCAGTCGGTAAAGCCCGCCTCAGCCGACACTAAAGATAAAGTTACCCCAACGCCATCTGCTATTGCGCCTCCAAAGCAGTCTTCCTCGCTCTAGACACTCTGCAGCAGGTCAGCCGCGGATCAGTTTTCAAGCGGAGCATGCACTCCAAAAGGACCTCCACCGTTGGAGAAAAGTATCCGAAAACTCTTGTTTCATCTGCTTCATCGAATGTTCTCGATTTCGCTTGAGTTTTTTTCGCCTTTTCGATATATGAATGGGCCCTTCGACTTATATGCCGAACTATCGGAATCGAATACAAGGCGCAATTCCTTCCTAAATCGAAAACCGGCTCGCTTTTCTTGAACATCGTCCGCATATCTTCATTTACCGGATAATCAATTGCCTGCTGATTATCCCGATAGCTTAGATTTCGTAGCGCCAAGTTCCACCCGAACGGTATTTCTTCACGGTACTTCGTAGGCGAAAGTTTGGAAGCGGCGATAATCGCGCCGTATCCTGCTACAGTCGTATCTCCCGTTACCAAGGCATGCTCATACATCGACGAGAGGAAGTGGCAAACCGGATAGTCGGTCTTTGTCCAAATGACGCATGCCCGGTCGACATCTCGAAAATATTCCAAGGCAAGATCAAATAAGGTAACTACAATCGAGGCTTTTTCGACGTACGGATACGCACCCGGGTTATGCAAAAATTTCGCTTCTTCACGACCGTACGCTGCTTCAAACTGAGGCAACCCTGTCTTGGCGAGTGCGATTAGGCAGTTCTGAACGACATCTTCATCGGCTGTCGTAAGTGCCACCCGCACCAAATAATCTGCCAACGCTGCATTCTCTTGGCTTCCTTGTGCGTGTTCGATAACTCCCCACATGCTGGATAGGAGCCACAGTTCATGTCTCTTTTTCCGTTTCGCATACCGTTCGACAAATGCTCCAACCGCAGCTGTCGCGCTGTCATCCCCTTCCCCATTTCGCGCAACCTCAGCCTTATGCTCAAAAATTTTGCGTACGATCTCGTTTTTCTTGAGGTATCGTACTCCAGTATCGAAGATACTCCAAAAAGAATCCGCATTCGTCGAATTAAGCCCGGGGTATCGCGTTAGGACATCTAGTGCGGTACCGCAATATCGTTCGGGAGTATATGATGGCCATGGTTGAGTCTGGTAGGTACGTTGACGGTATTGGATTATTTTGGCGAAAAGGCCAGCCGCAGAATTGGCGGCATCGGGGTCGAATGTGAAGAGCCAATCCATCCGATGCTGCTGTCGTTCGTATTCATCAACGCCTGTAAGCGTGAGGTCGACGAGCTGGCGATAGATATCGCTTGGTTCACTGAGCTTCGCGTAGTCGATGATACCTAACCCGTGAGTCATTGAACGAGATTATAGCATCTCGGTTTTAACGCTTCGTTGGTGTGGCCGTCGGAAGAATGGTCTTGGCGCCAACAGTAGGGGTGACCTTCGCAGAAGGAGACGGCGATGTTTCGTTGGCAGGTTGATTTCCGGTAGGAGTCGTACCGCTTGATTCGGGCAATTGAGAAAGTTCGGTGATCTTCTTCTCTATTTGCTGACTTTCGTACAGTTTTTGCACTTGCTCGTTATCCGGATTTTCGTCCTTGAGCTTTTTGAATGCCTGGTAAATATTGAGCGCATCCTTGTAGCTTTGGCCGTCGACCAGGATATCGGCAAGCTTAAGTTGGTAATACAAGTTATTCGGTTCGTATTTGTTCGCAAGCCTGATATCGGTGAAAGCAGCATTATACTGTTTGTTCCGCTCGTAGATTTTAGCGAGCTGGAACAGCGTATCGGGATGGTACGGATTCCTGTTTAGCGCAGTCACGAAATAATTTTCGGCAGAAGCATCCGCGGAATACCCGGATAACTCAGAAACCCTGGATACCAAAAGGCCGGCGAGGTAAAAGTTGCGGTATTCATCGGGCTGCATGCTCATCGCCGTATTCACGTTGGCGACAATTGCATTTTGGTAATTGCTGAGCTGCACGGCGGCTTTCGCTATCTCCGGATTATCTTTCGCGCTTGGGTCCTGCTGTACTTTTTGCTGCAAGGCTTGCAGCTGTTTGATCAAGTCATCGCCGGTTGCGTTGACCAGCTCCCTGATGAAGACATCTGATTTCCCGTATGCCTGGACTGCCTGGAGCGAGGCACGTTGGTATCCTGCAGAGTCGCCGAGATTTTGAAATTCCTTAGCCTTGCTGATGGCGAAATTTCCCCGCAAGATCGGAAGCGACTGGGCGACTACGATCAAGCACCCTACCATGAGCAAGACAGGCAAAATAAAATTGGCATTCTGGCCAATATCGAAAGCACGTCCCGTAAGCGATATATTGAGGCTCTTTTGGGGAACGCCGTCTTGCGTGGCGATGATCAACCCCGCAAGCAAAATCCAGAAAAAAAGAAGAAGCGAGAAATCATATGAAGTGACGATAAAAGAAAAACCCATTGCTGAATATGCAACGACCAAGAAGAAGCCGAATATATCCAGCCCTTCATGAAGCTTTCTCAACGCGACGATGACTGGTATAACGCACAATGCGAGCAATAGAATCGTCCCGATAATTCCATGAGCGGACAACACTTCCATCAGGAACGAGCCGGAATGCTTGATGCGCAGTTCGGGCACGATGGGGGTTCCGCCGTTGACCGTGAAATTGTTTTGTACCAGATCTTCGGATTTGTACCGATCGAATGTATAGACGTAATTCCCGGGACCGTTTCCGATCAAGCCTTTTTGAAGCGAATCTTTTATGGAATCGAGCGAAACTTGCCATGAAACTTCGAGGGGCATTGAAGGCAAAGAGAAATCTTTCTTAACGATCCCGAAAAACATCGCGGCACCGGCAACAATACCGATTGCCACGGAAATCGCCGTAAGCTGCATAGTGCTTTTCAGCCGCTCAGAAGAATTCAAGAAATAGAAAATTGCGCCGCAGGCAACGAGCCCCAACGTCGCGTAAAAGTAAAGCCGAAGGCTATTTACCGCAGCGTTACCGGGAATAACGTTGACGTACGTAAAAAAGCCCGCGATAGAAATCACGGCGATCCCGAGGTTAAGGATCATGGTATTTTGTGATTTATTTTCCTGCACGTCGGACACGAAAAGACCGATACCCAAAACAGCGGTAACCAAGGAAAGGATTACGAGCGCGCTATAGTGCCCACTCGGAACGAAATACAAGGAATTTATATACTCTTTCAGCATACCGTTGCCGATTGTCCAGTTTCCAGAAAACCTGAACATGGTCCAGGCGATTGCCGCAACAACTCCCAAGCATGCGAAACGGAGTACCGATTTATATGAATCGGTAGTCGTAATCGTATTGACGAGAATAAAGAAAAAGACGAAAAGCATCGAAAGCTCAACGAATGAAAAATCGAGCGTCGATTCAGCTCCCCAAAAGCTGTTTGCGGGATTCGCGGAAAAAATGGTGGACAGAAGAGAAACGCCCAGCCACAAAAGGACGGGAACGAAAATCTTCGAGCCGGTGATATTGAGGATCTTCGTTTTGAAAACATCGTGTATCCACGCCGCAAGAAGAACGATATTTACGATGCTCAATAGGAATACTTTGTGCAATGCAATAAACGAGAAAGCTCTCGTCGAATCAAGGTAGATCGACGGTAACACGAAGGGATTAAACGTCAGCAACACGAGAAGCAATCCGACCGATGAGCAAATTTCGAAAAATCTTCTGTTCATTCGGTTTATTATTGCATTTATCTTGATGGGAAACGACCCGGGATCAGAATGCTCCCGACCCGCCGTTGAAATTGGTTCCGCCTTTGACTCTCGTACGTGGAGTGTTTATGCGATAGGTACCGCTCGTACCTCCAGAGTAACCGCTCGTGCCGGGCAATGTCTCAACGGTACCGCTAAAGTAATTGTTGCAGCTGTAGTAAAGACTGACGCGTCCACCGCTACCGCGACCGCCGTTGGTTGCGCCGCCGCTTCCGCCATTCGCTCTCAATAAGCCGTTGCCCGCCAAATCGCACGAGTACAGATAGATGCTGCCTCCCGAACCGCCTCCGGAAGCCCACGTGCCGGAACTTCCAGAACCGCCGTTCGTGATAATTGAACCGTTTACCGTAATCGTACCCGATGCCGTAACGCGAAGAGCTCCGCCACCATTTCCGCCGGCGCTCGTTCCGCCGCCTCCGCCGGAACCGAGATCAAGCGGTGCGGTATCAGAACCATACATCGCTCCGCCAGCCAGAGAAGAAGCAGATTGTCCTCCTGCACTTCCGTAGCCTGCACCGGAACCGTGCTTGCTCGCCTGCCCGAGACCTGCGCCGGGGCCGACGCCATTCGCGTTCGCCGTTCCTCCCGCATACCCGTAGGTACTCATGTCGATCGTCGAACCAGCATCGATGGTGAAGTTTGTCGTCGTAATATTCATTCCGTAACCGTTCGTTCCGTTCGTGTAGTATCCAGCGATCGTTAGCGTAGAATTGTTCTGGACATTGAATGCGTGGTACGACAAGTTCTTCCCTTCCCTCGTCGGTGCAGCTCCCCACGATTGGCTGTTCCTGATATAGATATCGTTATTGCCGTAATCATAATAGACGAATGTTCCAGACGTCGCCCCCGTGCCGTTTGATCCGGCATTGACGGTTATGGTGCCCGAGAGATTATTCGCGGTGCTGTAAGCGAAGACCATTCTTCCTCCGCCTCCGCCGCCGCCTGATGCACCGACGCTGGTACCGCCATTGCCGCCATTCGCCGTAATCGACCCTGCTCCCGTCAACGTTGCGCCTTTCAAGTAGATCGAACCTCCAGCGCCTCCGCCCGACGCGGTGCTCCCGGTTGCGCCATTTGAAGTTATGGTTCCGGTAACCGTTAACGTACCGAGCGATTCGAGTTTGAGAGCTGCCCCACCAGCCCCGCCGGCGCCGCAGTTGAATACGTCTCGTCCCCCGCCTCCGCCGCTGCCGGGATTATCAGCAGTCAATGCGGAACCGTTGACGACACCGCCGCTATAGGTAGACAGTCCTCCCGTTCCGCCATTAGCACCACCTCCGGCAGGAGCATTTGTCGAACATCCGTTGTTTGAGGCAAGACCGCCTCCGGGGCCAACTCCGGCGACACCGGTAGCCCCACCCGCATAGCCGAGCCCATCGCCGCTTATCGTAATATTAGATGGAACCGTTATGCTATTTACCGCCTTGATGCTTACTCCGGCGCCATTACTGCCGTTCGTGTACCCGTTGGCGATGTAAACATTAAAGGTAGTTCCGCTGAAGCTCAAGCTTTGCGATAAATTTATCGCGAGCGGAGTTCCATTGTACGATTTGAGTTTCACGGTATTGTTGATGGTGAAGTTGCGGAAATTCCACGACGTGAAATCGTTGCCGTTCCACTGGCCGTTTACCGAGGGAACCGTTATGTCCTGGTTGGTGGTATCCCAAATCAGCGATGTACCGTCTTCCGCTTGGGTATTTCCGGTAACGCCCGAAGAGCGGGTATTGCTGATCGAACCCGAATACGTATATGAAGAACTGAATAATAAAGCGATACGACCTCCCGCTCCCATACCACCACCGCTATTGTTTGCCCCTCCGACGCCGTTACCGCCATTTGCCCGTATCGTGCCGTTTCCCGCGATAGTTGCTGCGGTAAGGAAAATGCTGCCTCCCGCTCCGCCGCCCGCTCCGGCTCCGGTATACTGGTTGCCGTTTGCGCTCACGGTACCGCTTACCGTAATGGTTCCTGTTGCAGTCAAGCGTATCGCTCCACCGCCTGCGCCTCCCGGATTGCATCCGAATGCATCGTTGCCGGCTCCGCCCGCGCTGCCGAGGTCGACCGGTGCTGACAAAGTTCCGTATTGCGAACCGCCGACATTCGTGACATTTCCGCCTTTACCGCCGTATCCTCCTCCGGCACCGTCGCCGTTGCTGCAGGAGCCTTGTCCGCCGCCGAGGCCAGCACCGCTTGAGCTTGCGACGCCCTGGTATCCCGTACCGTCGGCGACAATCGATGAAGTCGCCGGAATCGTTAAATCTCCATTAGTACTGAGATGCACGCCGACTCCATTGGTATTCGAGGTATAGTACCCGTTCATCGTAACGGTAACGCCCGAAGCGATCGTTGTCGTTCCGGCTACCGTGATATTGAGGGGAGAAGTTGTCGACGACGGCTTGAAACCTACGTTGCCGTTGATCGTAAAGTTATTGAAGTTCCAGGAAGCAAGGTCCGAGCCGTTCCACGTACCGTTGGGTCCCGGGATTACCATGTCATTGGTACTTTGATTGAGGATGAAAA
>CAZVIJ010000012.1:0-36025 GCA_964626735.1 uncultured Candidatus Saccharibacteria bacterium | reverse complement strand
ATAATGCTCCCGATGCGATGATCCCCTGAAATCCAATGTTTGGGGAGGCAGAACCAATTTGCGCTGCCCATCGAAGACCGCTTGCATCGCACCAATAAGGGCTGGGATTAGCGTAATGCTGCCGCCTGCAAACTTATACGGCGTGCGCATTGCGGCATCGTAGAACTGCTCGACCGTGGGAAGCGTCCTGAACTTTTCTTGGTACATGATGGTCAAGAGCTCATTCGTCCCTCCAAAATAGCCAATTGCTGTCCCCATTCCGTTAGAAAGCGCCGTAACCCCGCGGTAAAAGTCGAGATCCAATTGTCCCTTCGAATCCAAATCGAGCTTGAGGTCGCCTTTCCAGCAATAGTACGCTTTCGCCACTTTTTCGAACCGCTGCCAAAGCGGTTTATACCGGCGACTGTGGGATATTTGATTGAGATGCTCGAATAGGTGGGGGAAGATGAGCCCCTTGGCGAGCAAGTGTGCATGTCCGAAAAACGCGCTAAGGTCGGTATCGCGGTTTAGGTAGTAGATATTGTCCGTGCTGTACGATTTCGTTTTCGATCGTGATATCGGTCGCGGCTGATCGGCATACAGATTCACGATTACTTCAGAAAGATTCGGGTTTATCATCACCGGATCGCGATCGTCGTAGACGGTGAGTATGTTCGACATAAGCCCGTAGAGCTCGGGGCGGTAGTAGTCTTTAAGCGCGGTTGCCAGCCAAAAGTTGGGGACCATTACACCGTCGGTAAAGAAATGCGTGTGCTCGAATTCTTGCTGGTTGGCATGCAGCCACGCTTTTACTCCATCAAACCATTCTGGTTTCTCCAATTGCTTATTTTGCTTGGTATTTTTAGTAAACGCGCCGAAAGAGAAAATTCTATCTTGCGCAAACGGAAGATCAGCAGAAGTTGCGACGAATGACATACCGGATTGTACAGATCAGCATAGGAGATGACAATTTATTCGGCAGAAACTTCGGACATTTGTTCCGGTTTCCATACCGGCACGTTGCAAACGACGTACTCTAAATCGCCTTCAAGAGACCACGTAGAATTTTCCATGACGTAGACAACGTCCTCCGGAGACAGCACATAGGATGTGCCATCCAAGATTAACGTACCTTCACCTTTAAGAATGAATAACGCAAACGGAGCGGATTCTTTGTAAGCTTTGCCGGGATCTTCAGGCGATCGGCCGTTGAGGATTGTTTTCTTAAGCTCAAACCGATCCGTCGGTGTAGGGTACTTATGGAACTTTTTCGAGCCGAGGTCGATGAGCTCGGTGTCGTTTTTGGAAACATAGGTGCTTTGCATATCCCGATTATAGGCGGTGAGGGTAGTGATGGAAATGACTACATTAGACTAGATCGAATTGTTGTGTTGAAAATGGTTAAGTTCGTCTGAGCGACTTTACCGCGCGCCGGTAGGAGTTCCAGACGTACTTGCATATGAAGATATGGTGGCGCATATAGAAGGGCGAGATGCAGAAGTGGAGGTAGTCCAGTTCCGGCATCGCGGCAGATTCCATGACGAGGTTTTCCAACAGTTGGAGGTCATGCGGGCTGCATCGATTCGGGAATTCGTCGGAGTCGGTCGTCAGCACGAACCGATGTACCGAATTGCTGCGGACGTATGCCGTAGGCAAAAACGTTTTCAGATTGTAGAACTCTGCACTCTCAGCGACTCCCCACGCTTTGTTGAATGGGCCAAGCTCTTCTGATTTCGGCTGTTTCTGGGAAACGACGGCAAACCGCGACCATCTTCCGTCACGCCTTCCCGCAATACCCCAGTTTCCGGTACCGACATTGCAGTTTTCGAACATGCCCAGATCGTAATCGGTGTGCGGGTCGACGTTGATGAGAGCGCGAGCAGTTTCCACCACGGGTGATTTACCCGCCAGCGTGCAAAATTCCTTGTCGAGCCGAAGCAAATCGTCGTGTTCAAGGGTAAATGCAACGAGCGGGAGTCCCGGTTCCATGATGACCATGTTGTAGGTTATCATCGCTAGTCCTGCAGCAAACGCATGCGGTTCAATGTCGGGGAAGCGGGCATTATCAATGTCGTTATAGATAACGAACGGTAGCGCAGCAGTGCGACCCTCAAAAGAACGGTACGGGTAGGGTGATTCTTGAAGCGTTATTAATGGAGCATTCGCCGTTCGGGAGACCCGGTCGGTTTGCGTTGCTGCCTGATGCGCCATATCTGATTATACAGGAGGTATTTTGTTAGCGTCCTAACAGATTAACTCTGTTCATTCCCGGGAGTCGCGATGTGTTGTGTACCACGAGTTCTGCCGAGTGGGATTCTATTTCGTTGATGAGTGGATAGAGCAGGAAAAGTCGAGCTTCTCTGGGAGAGATGAGGTCGTAGAAATACGCCGAGACGACTCTATCGAGACCATACCTTATATACCGCTCCAAGTCTGCCTCCATTATTTGTTGCTTGAACGCAAGAACGCCGCTCATCGGAAGTTGCAATCGTTGTACGTCGTACTGCATGGTCGCCCTGAATCCAACCAACATCTTCGTGAATCGCTCACGTAGTTGGAATTCCTTGAAGATGGTCGCATCGGCGATCTCCCCGAGGATGCCGCCATCGATGATGCTCTGCTCCATGATGATTTTCGTGAAGGGGTTCGTCGATGTCGGGAATGGGTAAGCCAGTATGGTTCTTTCGAGCTCCGCGAGCCTCGTGCTGAATCGCCGGGCGAGTTTCGCATCTATCCTGCCGGTGGCTACGTAGTAATCCAAGTATTGGTTCGCGAGCGGGAAAATGTACGAGGGGAGCGAGTTCGAGATATCTTTTGCCGCGAAGTTTCCGTCAAGGGTATTCTTCCACCAGGTTTTGAGCTTTACGACTCCTGCAACTTCCCGAATGAAATGCAAATCAGCGAGCGGGAGTTGGAGGAGCGCTGCTAGATTCTCGATATCCTCGTCGACCGAAACAAGACCTGAGCCAGCGAACGGAGAAACGGGCGGAACCTGGACTGCCGTTTCGTCGGAGAGTACTTCGCTTGCCTGCGTTTGTGGCGCGAGGAAGTTCAGAAGCGCGGCGCCAAGGAGAACTGATGCTTGCTCAACTTTTGCGGGGTCGCTAAGCGCGGCGATGATTGCTTCGGGTTCAATCCCTGCGGGGAGCGGAAAGCTGATAGGAAGCCCCGTGATGATGACTCCGCGATCTGTCGGGTTGAAATACAGTTTAAGCCTATTTCCTTGATCATCTGGGGTTTCCGTTGGCATACGCAATTATATCATCGGAACGTTCTTTGGCATGGATAGGATCGTACCCTCGCTGCTAAAATCCCTACCATGTATTCCAGCCTCCAGGAGATCAATAGCGATCGCGATACGGTTATCGCATGCGGGTTGTATCTTGACCGCGTGGCGAATTGGGCGTTGATCGCCGAAGACCAGATGAAGAATAGCCATCTTTATAGTCCTAAGACAGTCGAGGGGTGGGAACTGCCGCGGTTTGTTTTGGATCGACCAACGTTCTTGAATCCCATTCAGACGGAGTTGACCCAGAGTTTCTTTTGGCCTAATAAGAATGCGAAGGCAAAAGTATCGTTCAGTAACCAAAGTGGTAAAGAAATAAGTTATTTGGTTGTGGCTACGCCCATGCCGCTATCCGGGTCAAGATACCATGAATACGGCTTTTTTGAAGAGGGAGGTTCGCCGTATATTTGGTGCGCTGTCGAGCCGGGGTGGCGATGCAATTTCGTCACGAACTACATCCCGTTGCAGCAATCGCCCGATGTATGGGATCAAGTGAGGAAGGGGCTTGAAGCTTTCCGTGAACTGCCGCCGCACGATCCAGGAAAATCTGCAGAGAAACTCATCAGCAAATATGATGCTGTTAGCGTTGCGCACCGGGTGCAGCTCATGCTTGATCCGATGCGGTATCTGCAGCATTATTTCCCCGACTCGGCGGTACGTACTATAGAGTACACTGCTCCGTACAATCGGCTCAATACATTACTGGAATTGGAAACTATGCTGCAAGCGCTTGCGGGCATGGTTGGGGAACGGGTTCGGCTGGGAGAAACAAATTATACCGTAGGGCAATTGGGATCGATGGTAACGTCACGCAACCCGGAAGGGCTTTACTTGTTTGAAGGTACTGGTCGACGTAAAGCGTATACAATCGTACCTGCTGTGTTGTCCTTGCGAACTGCCGACGATATCCGACAGGCTAGCGTGCTTTTGCGGTGCAGGCTGCCTGAGAATAAAGAGCTGAACCCATGGATTGATGACGTGACGGTGTCGAGCGTGATGAATGCGATTAATCAGCAGAAAAGTCGAGGGTAAGCTTTACGCCCTCGGTGTCCCTCGTGCGGACGCGATCGACAGCTTTTGCTGGACGGTGAACGACTGAGTAACGATCCGAGCTAAGCAGGAATTGGAGGAAAGCTTCGGTGCACTGCGGTAGGTATTGCCGTACGCTTGCGGCTCGCTCGCGGACATTCTTGTTGATGTCGTAGTAGCCGATGCGGTCAGTGAAAAGTTGGTAGAACTGCGGGTAGGATTCGAAGAAGCGGGCGATGCGGATCGGGTCCATCGAGATGATCGGGCCGTACCGGGCCGGGAATGCGTAGAAGGGAACCTCGACGTCGACAGCTGTGATTTGGTGCATGCACCCGATCGCTGCTGCGACATAGAACTGCATCAGCACCTTGTCGGCCATGTAGGAAAAGCCGTTGTATTCCTTGTCGGAGTAGAAGAGTGGGGGATCGACAAATCTTCTCACACCGGGGATTGCCTGAAGGCGATTATAGCGGTCTTGGCGTTTTTGCTCTTCGGGGTTGAGAACGTACCAGGCGCTGTAGCGGAATGGATTGGTGCGGTAGGCTTCGAGCTCATCAGGACGGATGAAACCGGATTGCGTGAGGGTAGCGTCGTAGCCAGGAGGAGAGTCGGTGTCGGAGTTGCCGGAGTAGAATTCCCAGAAGGGGGCGGTGATGCGGAGGAAATTGAGGCGGGCGTAGCGGAAGGCGTCGCTGTGGGAGACGTGGGCGAACTGAGCTGTGTCGCCGGAGAGGTAGGCGGGGTGGTTGGTGTAGGTGTGGAGGTGGATAGGAGTTGTGTCGTACATGATTAGGTTAAGGATACCATTCTTTTACACCACCGTGATGAGAGCATGTACCTTGTCGGTGAGCAGAATAGCTGCAGGTGCCATCCCAACATTCTGCGGTAGCTCCTGAACAAGATGAGAATGACGGTGAGGAAAACTGATACGATATTTCTGTTGGCGTAGGAGTCGGCGTTGGCGTATTTACAATAACCCGTCTTGTTGGTATTGGAGTAGCGGTTGGCGCTTTAGTAGGGATTTTTGTTGCAGTCGGTGTTGGGACTGAAGTCGCGGTTGGAAGAGCACTTGTTTGGACTCCCTTCACGGAAGGTGACTTTGATGGAACTTGGGTCGCTGAAATAGCGGATTGTGTCGCTTTCACGGCTAATGGGCTGAGCTGTGTGGATACCCCAAGAATGCTTTTGTCCTGTGGGGTAAAATAACCGTTGATTTGCAGCCCCGCAAAGAGTGCAATCACAAATACTGTTAAAGCGAGGAAGGCTTTGAGGAACGTTAATAAACCTTTCGGCTTCTCGTTTGACATGACATTAATGTCGATCATACACCCGAAATCCAATAAATACTATTAAGCATCCCAATGGCAGTATTGATGGGTCGTACTAAGTTGGAGAGGTGAAGAGAAAAATTGTACAAGTAGGCTTGCATCTAGACGGACCAATTGGGTAAGACTATGAAGTCTTAAGGTAGCTTACTTGTTTTTATATCACAGCACAATTTCTGATTACGGTGTACAATCTGCAGCAATGGAGAGGAATAAATCATTAGGATTAATCGCTTTAATATTTTTCGGTTTTATAGGAATTATTATTGCCTGTTCGGTTGCATACTATTTTGTGATGTACCTGCCATCGCAAGAAGCTGCACGTGTAAAGCGGGAAGAAGATAAGGAAATGAGTCTTAAGCTTGAAGAGGCCAGGAAGACAAAAGCAGTTGAGGATGCTCGCCGAGCAAATCAGTTATCGCAAGATGCATGTACAAAGGATGCATATGATAACTATGCCTCTTCTTGGGCTGATATGTGTAAGGAAGAAGCAAAGCGGATCACAGCCGGATACAATAGTTGTCGAGAAAGTTTATCTGTAGCATTTTGTAAATCTACATGGGGAGAACCAAATCCAAATTCTGACTGTAAATTACCAGGTACTGTTGCTGATAACTTGGACAAAAGATTAAAAGAAGCCAAAAGTGAGTGTGTGAATCGGTATCCAACTAATTAACTTTTAAAAGATTGAGATCTATAATGCTTTAATGTCTGACATCAAGGCCTTAACCCTTCGACTCCAAAAATTCGCTGAAGCGCGTGACTGGAAGAAATTCCATAACCATAAAGACATGGCTTTATCTTTAGTACTTGAAGCTACTGAAGTTCTTGAGCATTTTCAGTGGAAGAATCCTGATGAAGTGAACACGCATGCGGTTGAGAAAAAAGACGAGATTGCTTCTGAGCTTGCAGATGTTGCTATTTATCTATTCCAGCTTTCAGATAATCTAGGCGTTGATCTTGCTGATGCTGTTTTGAAGAAAATCGAGAAGAATGAATTACGCTATTCAGTAGAAAAATCTAAGGGTAACGCTAAAAAATACACAGAATTATGAGACTCTATTCCGGCTCGTCAAAACAATTTATTGAGGATACCGTCCAGAACCAAATTGCTGATCGCCTCAAAATTGCGTACTTTGAGTATTACCGTATGCATCCTACCCCTGCAGAAATAAATTCATGGCGTAACTCACTAGGTGCTATGTGCAATTTGCTTCAGTACTCTAACCTTACCGATCAGGGGATTGCGTTAGAGTATCAGCTACCGCTTACTTCCAAACGTCTTGACTGTATGATTTGTGGCAAGGATTTTAATGGCAATAAAAATGCAGTAATTATCGAGCTGAAACAATGGGAAAGTTGTAAAGAAGCTGAAGGAGATAAGGTATTGACGTGGGTTGGTGGGGGAAATAGAGAAGTGCTCCATCCTTCTGTTCAAGTTGGACAGTACAATATGTATTTGAAAGATTACAACTCTGCCTTTTACGATGAGAGTGATCCGATGCAATTATACTCATGCGCTTATCTTCATAATTACGACTATTACCCAGACGATGTTCTGTTTGCTGAAAAGTACCAGGAGTACGTGAAGCAATATCCGGTTTTTACACAAGACGATGCAGACAATCTAAAGAACTACCTGAAAACACGACTAGATGCTGGTGGTGGTTTGGAGGTTTTAGAGAAAATCGAGAATAGTGAGTATCGACCGAGTAAGAAGTTGATGGAGCATGTCTCCAAGACAATTTACGAAAACTCAGAGTATATCTTGCTCGACGAACAACTCATCGTATTCGAAAAAATTTATAACTCTGCTCGCGGTGGTTTTAGAAACGGTAAGAAACGAACAATCATCGTGAAGGGAGGACCAGGTACGGGGAAGTCTGTAATCGCAATGAATATCATGGGTAAATTTCTTAAGGAGGGGATTAATGCACAGTACGCTACAGGCTCGAAAGCGTTTACCCAAACATTGTGGAAGAAGCTTGGGTTACGAGCAAAGAATCAATTCCGGTATTTCAATAGCTACCTTACGGCGGAGAAAAATAGTGTCGATGTTTTGATTAGCGATGAAGCTCATCGGCTTAGACAATATAGTCACAATCAATACACAAAGAAAGCAGATCGTACCGATCGCCCTCAAATAGAAGAGCTCCTAGAGGCCTCAATAGTCTCTGTATTTTTCATCGATGATGATCAAGTTGTGCGGCCAGGAGAGTTGGGTACGACAGAATATATTAGGCAAAACGCCGAACGGCTCGGTCATGAAGTGTTTGAATACCAGCTTGAAGCACAATTTCGATGTTCTGGATCAGATGCTTTCGTGAACTGGATCAATAACACCCTTCAAATCAAGCGAACGGCAAATGTTCTTTGGAATGGAAAAGAGAATTTCGACTTTCAGATTTTCGACTCTCCAGAAGAGCTTGATAAGGCTATTAGAATGAAGAATTTAGAAGGTGAAGGGAATAAAGCAAGAATGAGTGCTGGTTTTTGTTGGAAATGGTCACAGCCAAACCAGGACGGTTCACTTGTGAATGATATCGTTGTCCCTTATGGTGAAAGTGTTTATGAGCGGCCGTGGAATGCTAAGGACGATGCGAAAGGTCTAGCTCCGGGAATACCGAAAGCGCCTTTGTGGGCTAATGATCCCAACGGAATAAATCAAGTTGGGTGCGTGTATACCGCACAGGGTTTTGAATACGACTATGCAGGGGTTATTTTCGGAAATGATCTTGTTTATAACCCGTATATGCAAAGGTGGGAAGGGCATCCGGAAAACTCTGCTGATACGACGGTAAAGCGTGGCGCGAAGGCAGAGCAATTCGTTGAGCTGGTAAAGAATACGTACCGTGTATTGTTATCTCGTGGTATGAAGGGATGTTATGTATATTTTGTGGATAAAGAGACGGAGAAGTTTTTTAGGAGTAGGATGGAAATTTAGGGCTATGACTTATAGCCCTAATTCTTTTTTATTTCAAAATTATACTGAGAGCTCCAATAATAATTTGAATCGCGTAACCAGGTAAATTGTTCACCTGGTAGGACAGAAAATCATGGAGTTTATTTTTACTTCGAGTTGCGTCGTATATATCAAGTATTTGGTCACGCATTCTCTTATCTAAATTGGATTGATCTAGAAGTGTTTTGAAGAAGGTTTCTAGCTCAGATTTAACATCAAGCAGTAATTTATTACTGACTTGTTCGCTAATTTTATCAGCACAGTCTGAAATTGTTCTTGGATCAATTTCTTCATCATGTCTAGGACTAATGCTTAATCCAGTACCGTTTCGTGCTGTAACTTTTATATTACGGTAGACGTGATGACTTCCACCTTCCACCCTTATTCCATCTCCTCCTTCAACTTCAATTTCTGCATCTTCGACCAAATTATGGTTGATGCCTTTAAAGTATAAGCCTGTGTTTCTTGCTACTTTAGCTTGGTTAATTAATTGGAGTAATTTTTCCCACTCCACTGGGGTTGGTGTTTGTATACTACTTGACATAATTGTCTTTGAATTCTGTCAAGCTCCAATTTGCAATCTTTAACCAGATTTGATACTTTAATTCTGTAGCTGATTACCACACCGGCTTACTGAATTAATACCGAAATCTGAGGGATTAATTGGGCAGTTTAGAATTCACATTGATTATACCTAGGCTCCGTATTTCCTCAATATTTAGACGTTTTATATTGAATTTGTATATGTAATGTGTATACAATTTGGTAACGGTTTAAGATGGAATTTTACTAGTCAGTAATTTTTTCAAACTCTCAAAATCTATCCCTTTTTCTGCTTTCACATGCACCACCCGCATCCCCGCCTTCTCCAAAACCATATCAACCTTCGTATCCCGCTCTTTTCTCGACTTGTACTCATGAGTCTTGTCATCAAGCTCGATTACTAGTCTAGGTTCGAACTGGTCCTTGGTGCATACAACATAGTCAACCACTCTTGATCGTATTAAGCCACGCTCTGCTTTGTATATTCTGTACTCGCCAGGTTCTGCCGTAACGATGTTCTCGAGTCTCATTTGCGGGAATACTACAAATGGCTGTCCTTCAAGTGCCTCAAGAAGTACTTTATAGAAATCCTGCTCGGCGCGAGTCATGAGGGATGTCTTTTTTCTGAACTTAAGTCGATCGTAACTGACGTGCTGGTGTTTATGTTGCGTTTCAAGGGCGAACTTTGCAACTACGAGAAGAAAACCTATTACTATTATTACTAAATAAATTCCGAGCATACTTTTTCTTGTTATCTAAATTTACCACCCGCCCTCATCATACCCCTGCAGCTGCGCTCCTTCTATAATCATCACCAACGAATCCTTTAACTTCGCGGTATCGACCATAAACAAGCTTGTCGTATTCAAGTGCGTCGGCTCTGCAACTTCCATGATGACATTAGTCGACTTTGGAATCTTGGTGTAGTTCATAATCGTCGAATATTGTCGTATCGATTCCGGTAGTGCTTCTTTGAGCTGGTCTTTGAATGTCTTTTCTAGTTGGGTCTTGCCGCTGCCGTCAGATTTCATTTTCCAGTAGGTGTAGGTCGGCTCCTGTTTATCGTCGTAATTTTCTTGGGTGTAGTAGAGCGTTTTCGTCGATTTCTCGACGCCGGTGAGCTTGTACCGCACTCGCGGGGTGTTCTTGAGGATCGATTGGATTCCTTGGTTTTGGATGGTGTAGATCGCGATCTCGTCGTTAAGGACTAATGCGTCGGAGCCGACGTTTTGCATTGCAAAGTGGTCTTCGTCAAGCCAGAAGGTGTCGGCGTACTGCTCGGGGTAGTCGGAGAAGTAGTACGATCCCCACTGAGAGTATCTTCCGTAGCCGGGCTCGATGATCTGCCAGTAGGGGGAATTGCAGCTGTTGTAGCACGAGCCAACGGTGAACCGCTTGTTGTTTGGTGACCAGCGGAGGTCCTTTGCTGACTTGTTGTAGCGGTATTCTTTCCGTTCTTTCGTTGCGATGTCGTAAAGGACGTACGTAGTTGCGTATGTTTGAGAGGTAACGTATTTGATGAATACTACCTTGGACATATCCGGTGAGAGCCAAGCTACACGGTTTTGAAACGGCGTTTGGTAATCTTCCAGCTGCGTTGGTGTTTTGGTATTGATCGGTTGTACATAGAGTTTGCCGTTCTTGGTGTAGAGGAGGGGAATCCTGGTCGTATTCGTCGTTATCAGCGATGTTTTGAGCTCGACTGCCTTGATGTACTCGATCGACCGCACGACGGAATCGCATATGCTTAAATCTGTTTCGTCCTTAACCCTGCAGGAGATAAGCGTTGCGGCCGTATCGTTCATAAGCGCGGAGATCCCGCATCTGGAAGAATAGTCGAGACCTACGGGGCAGTCGCTACCGTCGATTTTTTTCGAGGTGTAGGTCCAGTAATCCTTGTCGTGTACCTTGATTCTTGCGAGGCTCGGAAAGGTGGTTGTCGGCTCCAGATTTTGCGCAGCGTCGTAATTATCTCCTTTGGCGATAGAGAAGTACGAACTAGAATAAGAGATAACATTGAGTTCGAACTTATCGGTATACACTTTGTCGGTAAGAATGTACTGGGTTACCTTGCCTTGATCGGAATCCGGCGGGTAATGAAAGTTGCCGTTTATGTTCGGGTTATTTATGCGCTTTTCGAACTTGGCCGTATCGGGGATCTGGAGCTTGAGCTGGTAGACGGGCTGGCTGTTGATGCTCAGAAATTCCGTATGGAAGGTCAGGGGAGTGGGGGTTGGTGAGGTCAATGCGGTTGGTTTTGGGGTAGGGATTATTGTCGTGTTCGTATTGGTTGCGGGCTTTGGCTTCCTTCCTGCTATGACGCTATAGGTCGTGAGGGGGATTGCGGTTAGCAGCACAAGACTTACGGCAGCTACGGCGATCTTACCGTTCCGCGTCTTTATGTAAGACTTAAACTTTTCTGCGGTTTCCTTGAATTTGTTCCGGGATGGGGGAGTTTGGTCGATTGTTTCTTCTTGTTTTGCCTCTGTCTCCATTTTCCTCACTATACTACAACCTCTAGCAATAACAAAAGCTTTAGATCACAGCAAAAATCCGCAGACCGCTAGATATGAACCTTAACTTCTTACTTTATTTCAGCTCCATCATTCTCACTCACCATCGCGGTCATGACTCCATTGACTAGATCCCTGCTGCCGCATCCGTCGCAGTATCGGTCGTTTCCTACTATGCCTAGGAATTCACGGACTCTCGCTATTGCCTCGTCGGGGACGAGCGCCGGGGTAATCACCCTGTTATTCGCGCCGCAGGTTGGGCATACGACACTGACTTCTATGGTCGTCCCATTATGATCTTTATTAGTATAACGTGGTTCGGTTGTCTCTATTGCCATGGGAAATTATACCACTTGTTCTGTTATAGGGTGGAAAGCGTGCTTCCCGTAGTATAATCCCCCTCTGGTTATCTTGGCCATTGGAAGATTGCTATTCCTGATGAAGACTCCGACGAGCCACACATTTGATCGGTGAGACTGAGTGTTTTTGAAGGAGCGGTATTTGGACGGTAACTATTTGACGCCTTCTAAATTGCCGCTTTCTCGCGGCGCATCGTAGAGAATTGTTCCTTCAAACTCCTTCCGCCCTTCGGTGACATACCGGTACACTGCTTCGGCTTCTGCTTGAGTGTCCGGGGTATGGAGGAATCTGCGGTTAACGTCGTAGAGTTCTTCCGGCCTGAGTCCGTAATAGGCTCGTCGTATGCCGTACCGCATTCCGTATCCTGCGGGATAATCTGCGGACACGTGCGGCTGGTCGTGTTTAAAGTCTTCGGGTAGTTCCGATGCCCGGTACTTGCGTCCTTTGAGTTCTTTGAGCTTGCTGCTCATTTTTTCCGGGTCGGTGTAGGGGAGGTCGAGGATGATGAGGCCGTATGGGTTACCGACGTAGTAGTTTTCCATGTACTGCGATTTGGATTCGTTGCTGTAGCTGGTGGTATCGACGGTTAGCAGGAGTTCTTTGGTCATCGTGCCGGTCTCTACGTGGAGCACCATGGGGGACGGATTGCCTTCGTGTGTTCCTGCCAAGATGCGGACGCCTTCCTTGAATGCTTCGAGGGTCGCTCTTCCTTCTGGGGTTTGCTCTTCGGTAAGCATATGATTGAGGATTTCCTCGAGGGATTTTTGGATGATGAGCAGTTCGGGTTTTATGTAGATGGCAGCGAGCATAGGATAGTATAGAAAATTTATTGTTGGTTTTTCTTCTCTTTGGGTTTGTCGATTTTGCCGATTAGCTTTCTTACAGAATCGGGAGATCCCATGATTTCTCGTCCTCTTCGTAGTCCGGCGCTGCGGTATACCGGGTCGTTTGTCTTTAGTCTTTCGAAAATTTCTACCAGCGCAGCTACATCTTCGCGCATTTGCGGGGATGAGAAATCAAGGTGCTCGCTTTGCATGTCTTTGGAGATCCCGCCTGGCACAAGGAATTTTTTGAGGAGTGCTTTCCCGATGAAATAATCGACGGTGACTCTGCTGAACTCTCTGAGCGAATCGTTCCCATGAAGGGCGTCTGTCAATTGGTCGGCTGTGTAGGGGATATCCCGATGTGCGTTGAAGAGGTCGACCAGCGCATTTACCGTCAGATGATAGCAATTGTGGGGATAACGGAATTTTTCCGGGAGTACGGTATCTTTAGTAGCGGCATACAAGTGCGACTTTCTTCCTTTTTCCGTTTTTTCTTTGTTCGTTACTATTATTTCTTTTTCCCCCAACTTTTCGAATGCGTTATAAAGAAAGTATCGATCATTCAAAAAGGGAAATTTCGCGCGTACTGCTTGGCTTATGGCAAGCCGTTCCGCCGGAAGCTGCATGGTCAACATGGTTCCGAGCATGAGTATCCTGCGGTACGGCGAGCCGATTATAGTTTGCCTGTCTCCGCGTACAGCTTGTCCGAGAATGTGGTTATAGGTATACGGTCGGTCGAGCCGTTCCAGCTGGTAGGCAAGCATATGCCCCGCAGCAGGCTGTACATGGTCGATCGCAAATTGCGTCAGCGCTCCGGCGACATAGGTTCCTTTGAGGACATTCGAGGGGATCAGTGAGTCATTGATGATATGCCCGAACGCCGTTGGAGTGGGACGGAGGCCTTCGGTGCCCTCGACCGTTTCCCATTCCTCACGTAATGCGTAACGGTTGTACCAAAAGTCCGGCTGCATAATAAGGACATACATCCCTTTATTGATCGCATTAACGGAGTTGGCGATGCCGTTCATCTGAATAGCGGTAAGCTCGGTCATGTTCTTCGATTATACCGCGGATAGGCGTTCTACGGATGGGACGAGCCATTCAATACCACGGTCGAGAGCAATGGAACGTTGAAGCTCTCGAATCCTTCGGCGTGCTGCAGCGGTACCCCGGCACCGACCACCCTTGTGGACAACATGATCGTCAGCGTTCTGAAGATGCGGAAAAGCATGAACCCTAGCGTTAAGCCAGTTTAGGAGGTGTCGGATAGTATAATCGCACTAATGCAACCCGGACCTGAACGACACCAATCAAGAATCCCTGCTTTTCTGCGTGAACCTTTGATGGGGTTCTACCTCGCCGCTTCATTGATTTTGTTGGCGTTCGAAGGGCATGAGGTATATAAGTTCATTTTCAACGATGTATACGTCGCCGAAGTTAACCTTGGTCCGTTGACCTTACAGGCGTCCAGAGAACGGCATTGGAGTGGGATGACCGACGGCAATGCCGGAGCTTGGCTTGAAGTCCCGTCGGCTTCCGGCGATCCGCATTTCCGCGATCATCTGGCTGCCGGGGTGTACTTTATCTGGAGAGAAAGCGCTACTCTTCCAGAACTTCACCCATTCGTCGAGCGACAGGATTTCTAGCCGACCCATCGTGATCTCAGGTCCGCGAGTCAGTGGTATAATCCATGCATGAGTTTCCAAAGGATTCGGGATATCTTGCCGAGCGACCCTACCGTTTTCACCGCGTTCAAGAACGTTGAACAAGAGTACCGATTCCAAGGTATCGTCGGCGTAGGGCTTATGCCTCCACAACTCCGTAATCGCGCCGCTGACGAATTCTTTCGGGCTAGCCTTGCGTACATGATCACGCAAGCGCAGCATCCCGCGCTCAAAATGCGCGCGCTGGAATCATGGAAAGCTTTGCGAAGATCGATGTTCGAGATCGTTTGCGTCGAGGACACGATCGCTTCATCGAACCAGCTTTTGCGGAGTAACTCTATCGTTTACGAATTCACCAAGCTCGATCCGAACCGTCCGGTTTTCGCGTTCGACGTAACGGAGAACCACGGTAGGATTTCTTTCCCCCATGCTTACCTGGTGTATTGCGTCAGGAAACCGGTCGAGGCGCTCGGTATGGGAGCGTTCATGGGAAGCGCGATATCCGATTACTATCGTGGACTTCACCATATCGGTACACAAGGCATCTTACCGAGGCAGCAGGCGTGCGAGGTAGAGATGGTATCCGAATGCCTGGCTCAACACCCGGAAGTAGATTTCAGCTTGGATTACGGCGATTATTACGAGTCTATCCACCGAGCGTACCCTTACGGGATCGCAAGCTTGCCTTCGGGGACGATGTACTGAGATCCCCGGTTTCCTTTTGTCAAACGGTTTTACTTCTCGATGGTATAATGATGTATGATCCCGAAGGTTTGGAATACTCCTATCCAGGAACACAACGCTACGCTTTCCATTCCGGTTGCGCACCCCGCAGCGCAAGGGAATATTGAGGCGGTGATGCAGGCATATGTCTGCGGCAACGGCCTTACTTATGAGAATATGGTGCCGGGGTTTCGTAGCGACAATTCATTAGCCGCTCAGGTTATTGCCTTGGTCGAGTCGTGGAATCTAGATGGAAATATAGTTACTTATAGTCCGTACAGACCTGCGGATGGCGTTTCGCCAATGGAAATGTTAGAGGTGCATCATACGATTGCCGATGAAATCGAGCGGATTTTTGCGCAGCTGCAAGAATCGCGCCAGCCCCTCGTTTCCGAACTGGACATACGCAACGAACGTGAAGTGACTTCAGTCAGCTACGTTATCGAGGGGAAGTTCCATGTATCCCTTAAGTTCCTAAATTTCAATTTTGATTTCGCCGCTTGGCAAAGCGGAGTTTTGGATAACAGCCTGCACGGAAAGCCGGTCATGGCGTGGGCCGAATCATTTGTCGTCACGAACTTGGGAAATGGCGCGGCAGTCGACTTTTCCAAAGTTCCCGGAGACCACTTTGCGAGCCCCATTATCGATATATCCCATTCGGTATTGCCGTATCTCGATAGCATGAGCAAAGCCGGTGTCGACGATATGGCATCGATGAATGACGAATGGCTGTATATCGCGATGAGGCAGTTACATGCGTTTCTCGACCAGGAGAAATCTTTTGCTAGTTCATCGGTTTTTAGGAACTTCAGGGTGCTATTCCCCATTTGTATCGACGACTTGTTCGTCGATATCCACGAGTGGCTGCATCTAAATCAAACTGATGATTTTGCATCGCTTGATGCAGATGGCAAGTTGCAAAGCGAGATCGAGAACGTTCTGCAGACAAATGAGTTTGTTCGGTTGTTCCTCGATGGCCTACCCGATTACGATACGCTCTATAAGAGGTATCAAGCTATAGCTTCGATTGGAGTAGGGACTCGATTCCCGAATGCGGAGATCGATTACGATGTGCTCGAACGGTTGATGCCGGAGATTCCCCGCGAGAAGTATGATTTTATCGATCAAGCTACTCTCGCGCGCTATTTCAATTTGCTCGCTAAATTCTTCGCCGAAAACCTTAAACTTTACGTTTCCCGTAAGGCGAAAGAATTAAACATGGTATCTCCATGAGCGTTGCATCTGGTTTCTCAGCAAATCCCATCGCGCCCAATAATTCGATGGTATAATCCCGTATCAGTACCTTCACGCATACAACTGAATCGCATCAATGGCTTTCCGGATTCTTGGATGCCGGCGGCATCAACCCGAATGCGTTTGTCGTCAACGATAAGCGCCCTCAGGGTGTGTATCCAACACCGAGGATCATGATGTACGCATCGGAAATTAAAGAGCCGGAGAAGGTGGAGTTCCTCAAGCAGTTCGGCGGATCGGTCGTTCGTGATTCTCGCGCTAATCCGTTTACGGGAACACCGTACGAGCTTTCACGTTGGATGGCTTCCGGCAAACGGGTTGCGGAAATCGCGAGCTGGGTGTTGCCGTATAGCGTCAGGTACCCCCACGTAATGGCGGCTATGGTGTCGTTCGGCGAGCTCGGACGCGGGCATATTGATGAGAAGATTGCGCTTGTACAGCAAATTCGTCGTAAGCTCGATTCAACTCCCGCAACGGTTGCCGCTCCGCTTGACCATGCGTACCTAACGGGCATCGTCGATAGCAGTAGTTACGCCTATTACAATCGTGACGGCAGCAATTGGACTATGTCGATATATTTGCCTTCCGAGGCGTTGGCCCAGGCAGTAAAGGCTACGGTTGGCGGCGGGAACGTTGCTCCTGCAAGCGAGCATTCGGTTATGGTTAATGGCGAACCTATGCTCTTTGCCGGGAAGGGGTACAGGTGGCTAGGCTACGGTACTCTAGCGTATGCGCTTTGCCGTGCGGTGCATGAACGAAGCCTGTTTCGCCGGTATATAACCGAGCACATTCTCATGAATCCTCGTTTGCCGATCGCTTCTGAAGGTAGCTAACCGGTTTGATCGTAACGGAAAGTCGAAGAAAGCAGTGGTATAATCCCTCCGTGTCGGATATACCTAATTACAATCTCAACGACGAGTGGCTCGCTGCATTCGTCGATACCGGAGGCATAAACCTCAACGCTTTTATCGTCAACGAGAAGAACAAGAGTACCGGCGCGGTGTACCGCCGGCCCCGCATTGGGATGTTCTGTACGCAAATCCGGAACCCGATGAAGCCGCAGCTTTTCAGCCAGCTTGGGGGAAGCTTGTATGTCGACGAAATTATCAACCCGTTCAATGGCAAGCCGAATAAGCGTTACCAGTGGCGGGCGGCGGGCAAACTGGTGTCTGCGCTTGCGGCAAGGGCTATGCCGCATGCCCGCGTGTACCGGAATGTTCTTGAAGCGATGGTGAGCTTTTCCGAGTTCGGGCGCTCGGAAGTTCAGGAAAAAATTTATCTTGCCGAGCAAATTCGCGGGCATCTGGAAAACGGCGTTCATATTCCTGCTATTACCGATCCTCTTTCTCCTGCATATCTTTCAGGCCTATTCGATAGCAGGGGGAGTGCTTCGTATATCGACGGCTCGTGGTTAGTTTCCGTATACCTGCCGAACCAAGCGATGGCGCTGGCGGTTCGGGAAACGCTTGGCGCGGGGACGGTTGCCCCGGGAGTCGATCACGACGTCGAGACGGTTGAAGGGAGGACGATAGAGTTTTCTACTGCAGGATACTACTGGTCGGGCGCAAACGGAGTCGCTTCACGGTTTTGCCGGGCAATAGCCGATGAAAGCATTTTCCAACGGGACAAGGCGAAGCATATCGCAATCAATCCGTACTCGCCGCTCTGATTTCTTGCAGATAGATAGGATGGTTAGTTGGTTAGTTGGTTAGTTGGTTAGTTGGGATGGGATAGGGGGGGGCGTCCTACTTTGTGGGTGCCTGCTTTGCCGATAATAGCTTTTGTAAGGTCGGGGTCTTTGGTAATGCGATGCGCGTGGGCGATTCCTCCTGTTACCGATGTAGGGTCACCCAATTGAACTTTGAGCACTGCCATCGCAAGTTCAATTGCTGCAATTGCGTAATGTGATTCATTAAAAAAGAATCCCTTTGGTTGCTTCGACAGGATGCCAGTATCGACGAGGTGTTTCGCCTGTTTATAAATCGTATCCAGATGCCCTGAATAACCTTGTTCGGTTAGGACAGCGATTATCGGACTTAGTTTGGTTGTCTTTCCGATGTCTCGGATAGACTCGATGAGCAGTATTGAAAGGTACTGGCATCCAAAATATGTTTGTTCGGATTGGGTTGCTTGCGATCTCGGTCGTCGGCTTTGGGTTCGTTTTTCGCCTGTTTCCCCGAATACTTGCCTGAGCGTATACGGTTCTGCGATTGTGCATTCCGCGAAGTGCAACACATAACCGGCGAGGGCTTGTAAAACATATGATGGTTCAGTAAGGGTGAATGTACCATCCTCCGTTCGATCCAGTACTCCTCCAGCTACCATCGGCTTTAGATTTTCCGCGACTGTCCTCCTCGACATATTCCACTGCTCATATACGCCGATATCCCGTAAGTGTGCCTGCACTATACCTGCATGTATTCCTTCGACAGCTGTCGGTTGGCCTACGCAGAATGCACGTACTTCACTCACTAGGCACGAATATCTGTTCGCGAAGTTTATATCGATAGCCATTCGTCCATTATACCAATACTCCGTCGGTGTCGTTGTATAATCCATACTATGATCCGTACCTTTCCGCATTACGAAATCCAGTCAGCAGGGCAAATGGGCGAGCTTATGGCTGATTTGGCCGACGATCGAAAGAGCTGCCTTATCGTCTATTCCGGTCCGATTGGTACCGGGAAGACTGCGCTCGTGCGGGAGGCTTTGCAAATTCCTGAAGTGGAATCTTTAGGGCTTAGGAAGATCGATGAACCCGATTTGGTTACGAAACGTTCGAGGACCCGGTACTTCATGATGAGCGATCCGGATACGGATGCTCCTGCGGTACAGGAACTTGTCCGTGATCGCGAAACGAATATCGTTGTGCTCGATAACTTTATATGGTCGCCCATAACTTCCCCAATGAGCGATGCTATTTTGGAGGTTGGTGCCCAAATTTTTGCCGCGAAGGCTATCGGCATCAGCAGATACCCGCAGCCGTTGATTGGACCGGTGGCACGCAACGCATATACGGTTTTCATGCATCATGCCCGGTTTCCGGAAATGCATGAGTATTTTGCTCGAATGCCCTTCATGTTCGCGGCTGTTATCGGGGAACTGAAGAAGTGGAGCGGGGCGGAGAAGTCGCACGTCCGGTTCAATATGGTCGATGCAATGCGGCTGATGGATGCATATTACCAATCGCTTGATATTGAGCAGTTTGCACTTGATGAAGATCATTGGACAAATCTCGGGAAGATGGCGGATGCCCATTCAATTTTAAAACGCATGGGATTTATCGTTCCCACGACGTATCCATATATCGTGAAGGAAGAACGGCTTGAACAAGTTTTGCACCCATATATTCGCACTGTACTGGATTTGTGCTCAGGGGAGTTCCAACGGTCGCTCAGCAATATGGAAGCTTAGGCATAGGTAATGCTCCATCATCTTCTACCTGATGCTATAATCTCGCCATGGCATATCGATTCGGAACTGAAGCTGTTGCGATTGCGGATTTCCTAACGGAGTCGCTGCGTCTTAAGGATGCTTCTAACCGGGCTCATTGGGAATCTGGTGAAGATCGGCGATTTCGTACAGCTCCCCTTATCCCACAAATGATTGAGGACTTTAATGAAGTCATGTTTATAGCGCTCGTCGAATATGAGTTCCCGAGAACGGTCGATCGAGGATACTTTTGCACTTTGAAGATGGAAATGAAACCTCGAGGAATCCTGGTTCCGGTTCTTGAATCGTTCGGATTGCATCCGCTACTTCATTTCTTGACGGGGACAGAGGTCGTCGCAAGACCGGGATATGTTACCGGACAGTACTGGGGATTTGATAGCAACATCGCGACGGGCAATCGCTTCCTCTACGTTAATCCGGAAATGCGTCCGCTTCTTGCGCAAGCGCTTCGTGAAGAATTTCAGGTGGATGCGGTGAAAGACACGTTCGGTAAGCCGTACAAGCCTGGATTTTACCTGAAGATCGCCAATTTGCTTGAGCAGGAGCATCCTGAGGACCTCAAGCACGAATCGCTCGAACAAATCGTCGAGCATTTGAAGCAGCAGAAGGCTCGGCAAGGAACTCGGTATTGAGGTTATCGTTGCCTGTTGTTCTCCAAATAAGCCCGGTACGCTACGGCCATCGTTCCCGAGATGAATTTCCTTACTTCGGGAATGATATTTGCGGTGCGCATTTCTTCTTGTCCAGGGAGATGCGGATCTATCCCGCCCAGAGCTGGGCATCGATCTACCCGATGTCCTGGAGGAGTCCAGTGTATCCCGCGCTGTTCTACTTCATCGATTTCTAATGGATGCAGTACTTCTCGTTTCTTCGCCTCGATCGCTGCGGCCTTGAGTGCGAGCACGATAAGTTCTCGAGAGAGCGGTTTTCTTGGAGCAACTTTTTCCTTGCCTTCATGTCCTTTCATCTCGAAGAACCGCGGATTGAATCCCCAATGCAGGAAAACGGTATTTCCCTTAATGGTATAGTGCGGAGGGAGCGCGAGTTCGTTTCCCTTGCCCGTACCACCCGCTTTGGCCCGCAACGCAGTAATAATTGCGGGTACGATTGACTGGCTTCCCGTAGCGAATCCGTACGATGTTCGCTCGGCAATTTCCAAGAATTGTTCAGGTGTCGGCAGCCTTCGGTACGTGCGTCGGTAGAAGTGTGGGATTAACTCGTCGGTATCGCAGAAGTTCTCGACGTTTGTGCCAAGCCCGCTCCTGAGGGTAATGACTGGAGCTATTTTTTTACCGGTTATCCAAAATTTATACAGATCATGGATGTAGACGAGTCGTTTCCAAGCGGGATCGTCCATTTCTTCGAGCACTTCGCACAGCTCGTTCATCCTGCCGGCAAGTGCCGCACGGACGTAAGCGTGTGCATGACCGAAGTACGCGCTGATCGGATCGGTCCTATCGAGGTAGTAGATGTTCTCGCTTGCGTCAAGGTTGAAGTTTTTAACGCGCGGATCGATGGGGCGCCTTTGTCTGCGAACCTGCTTTGCGATATACGAAACTTTGGGAGGCTCGGGGAAATTTTGCGCGAATGTAAATAAATTCGTTACATGAGAAAGCAGCCCATGGTACTCAGGGCGTATCGCTTGTACGAGCGCTGCCGTTGCCCAAATATTGGCGTATGCTGTGTTCGTGAATACCGGCGTTAGCTCCAAGAACGCTTGATTCCTGCGTATCCAATTGACGACGTCATCGAACCAGGCAGGCTCGGGTATATTGCCAGGGTAGGAATCGCTGTCCCATGCAAATGTATAAAATGACAGCGCGCTATTTTGGTCAAACGGGAGGCGTGCTTCGATGGGTTGCATCGGCAGTACCGTCAAGAGCGTCGGATCGATCATAGTACGGAGTATACCATGTACGATACTACACTATCCGTTACTTAACCGTAATTTGCGTCATCTGTGCCATGAAGGTTAGATACTTGATGTTGAGCGATGGAGACATGGTGAGGCTGAAGAGGTATTCTCCCCATTGCTTCCTGAGCTCTTTGAGGTTGCCCTTTTGGAGCGCGGTATGGCATTTCATGAGCGGTTCAAGATTTACGGGGATATTTCGGTAGTACTCGATCAAATCGGAAAGATAGCCCTCCAGGAGCTTCTTGTTTTCCTTGATTTTCTTGTCCGGCGCATCATGGACGAGAAAGTATAATCCTCTGAGGAGAAGGCGTTTTTCTTTGCCGAGGCTTTCGGTGATGATGCTGGAGAGCTTCGAGAGCTTTTTATCGTTTGATTTTGCCGGCGCGAGCGTATCAAGTTCCTGTTCAAGGTCGATGCTGTCGATCTGTATGTCCAAGATGGAGTCGGACGGCTCCTCGCTTCCTTCTTTAAGGTTGTCGGGATTATTGAGAAGGTTGATGTAGTAATCGAAGCGTTCTTGTTCTTCTGGGCTGAGTGGTTCGAAGGTGAATGGCATGGTCGTTTGCGATAACGCACAATAGTACCATGCATTCGAAATAAATGAAGCAGTCGCACTCAACGGATTCAGAAAGTGGTATACTATGAGGTATGTCAGCCAATTTCCTTATCGATACCGTTCAGAGTGGTCAAATCGGTCGAATAGATGCATTCAGCCGCGAAGGTGTGCAAGGTTACGGATTCGTTCCCGACGTTGAATTGGGATTATCCGAACAAATTGCTCGAGCACTCGTTTACTCGACAGTTCTCAATCCGATAGTGGCGGTTTCCCATGGCGACTTGATGGCTACCGTAATGGCTTTCCGTACTCCCCGCCTGCACGATAAGTTTTCATTTTATTTTTCTCAGGCAGTTGCGTTCTTGAGGCAGAATGGTTATGACGTCGAGGTAACCGGCAACCCGATGACTCCCGAATCACTAGAAGGCGAACGGTACTACGCGGCGAAGCGAATTGAGCTCCAAGAGGCGAATAAACGTCCGAAACGGCTGAGCGAAATGTATCCGCGGACTTGGTCGTCTTTATTCGGCATGCTAATGAGGTCGGATCGAAAGTCGTATGCGCGTGAACGGGTATTGGACGAGCTCGAAACGCTCGACTATGAAGACCGACGCATGGCGTATGCGTTTATCGAATGTGCCATGTGGCAGGGGCGATACGATCACGCGTATCCCGTCGAAAATAAAGAGCTGAAAGAAGTATTTGGCGGTCTATTTTCGTTCCACTCGTTTCCGTTTCCCAAGAACGTGAAGCGGCTCGAGCGTCTTTTGAAGATTGCGCGAACGATTGGCCACAAGGCTGGTGCTTATGCGCTCGATCTTCCTGCCGCATCGCCGGAACAAAAGAATGTACCGTACTTGATGAGGGCTCCGATTCCGAATTCTATCCAGCAAGCGAAGGAGATGTACTCCGACGAATTGAAGCTCGACGACTACGATTTCGAGACGGCGTACGAATTGTGCAGGAGGCTTATCTTCAATGCCGAAGATGGTATTCGCATCACGTACCGTGGACAGAATCGGGATTCGAACCTGACTAGAGTTGCCGATGCAACGAACGTAGCCTTTCTCAATCACCCGAAACTGCAAATCGTATTGCCGAAGATGATGGAACTCTTGGGATACTCGATCGATTGGACGAGAGTGCACCCCGATTACCGCTACAATATACGGCGTGTGGAGACGATCGATATTCGCGAAGAGGATCTCGAGGTCGTGAAGCGAATCTCTTCAGACAGGGAAACACTCATTGCGCACCTTGAGGGGATTGGTTTCGAAAAGTATATACCTCAATTGAAACAGATGCTCTATACGCAAGACTTGTTCGCGAGAACAGCAATGCGACGCGAGCTATTCGATGCGATGCTGAAATCCGCATCGCCGGAGACTCTTGCCGAGGTTTCGGCGGTGCTTTCCGTGGTAGGCGTATTCGATCGGTTTATGATGTCCAGCTTTCCGGTCGCGCCTCGCGATATTTATATTGAGAACGTGCGGAACTACCTTCACCACTTGGGAATCGATGTCGTAGTCTCTTCGCATATCAGCTACGCGAACAAGAAGACTTCCGAGGTCATATATAAGGAGATGGCGCCGCTTATCGAGTTCTTGAGGTATTTAGCGGAGATTCGCTCGTAAACCTCGCTCGAAGTCTGCTTAAGACGGGAGCTGTATATTTACCTCGATTCTGAATTCTTCCGCCGCCAACATCGTAGGAAGATCAGGCTCGATTGTTGCCCCTTGCGGGTTAGACTCGATCGGCGTGCAGTCTCTCGCCAGAGCGATTAATACTTCAGCAGCGCGCGCCGGGTTTCCCGGTGGCGTTTGGATTGCTCGCCATGCATCTACGAAATGAAGCAGCGCTTGCTTATCTTGGTAAACGAAAACCGCAATGGGAGTAGCGTGCATCGGTTCGAGTGTACCTTTTTCGTATTGGCTTACGGTAAGCCTGGACATCTCAGGGTCATGAGCTGCTAATGAATCGGTTGTTGTCATGGAAGATGGTACCATGGATGGCGAAATGCGTTTTGAGAGTTACGTGAGCTTATGCTTGTTTCCTTTTCTTTTTCGTGGTTCTTCTTGATTTTTCAGCGAATTCGCGTCTTTTAATTCTCGTCGCTTTCGGAATAATGATTGCTCTGCACGTGGAAATATCTCGTTCAATAATTAATGCCCGTAGTTTCTTTTCAAGCCGCTTATACTCTTTAGAACGGGGACTTCCCGTAAATTCTGCTAATTGTTTTGCAAGCTGTCGCACCCTATCGAGCTCAATGTCGTGCATATTTTCAAAACCCTTCCAGTGAACTGTATCGAACGCATGCTGGATAAGAGCGAAAAACTCTTGATCGAGCGAAGGTTTGCCGTTCGTTTTGTTATACGAATCCAGAAGCAAATGTCCAAACAAAAATGCGGCAATTTTCCTATTGGTGTAGTGAGTAATAGACTCCGTAGCCGCTATGAATGTTGCGTTCAGGTTTGATTTGCGCTCTAAATTTTGCTCCCATTCGAAAAGCTTTTTCCCTCTGTGCCGCAGCGCCAATTTGATCGCGAGCATATATAGATTCAATTTCAATGCTATATCGTCAAGTTTCTCGGTGCTTACCGCGGTAGCGCCCGAATTGATGGCTATCACCGTTAACAGATATTGCAAAGCCAAAAGCTGAGATTCGTGCTCGACAACGAAATGCGCGGCACGCCGGTTATTGTAGTCGATGTCATCGAATAAGGCTTCAAGGACTGCAGTTATTTTATGAAGATTGTGCGAGCCTGAACGTGCGAACGCTTCACGCATATCTTCATCCCAAGGATCGGCGACCGGGGATCCGGAAAGTGTTTGGTCTTGTCTTCCGTACAGTGAAGCAGATTCCGCTTCGACGTTACCCAGGGCGTACGTGATTTCTGCCTGATGTTCGACAGTTCCGTTGATGATATCGTTCGCTGTATAAAACATGCTGAGAGAAGGCGTTGTTGCGGGCGAACTTAATTCCACCGCCAAACCCAACATCATGTACGATACGACTCTAGCAAGGTTAGGGTTTTTCCGGAAGCTTGGAAGTTTTCGCAAGTCGAACCAGCTATCGCCCGTATGGAATATGTTTGGTTCTTGCGAAGGCATCGTACAGAATTGTACCACGGCGGGACACGCTCATTGTTTTAAAAGCGGCTACTTCATATAATAGCCATTATGGCTACACCATCCGCGGAAAATCCGCCGCTTGTCCTTGAACCGCTCCGGACGCATCATACTCAATGGGAAGGCATTGTCCACCTGACGTATGCCGATTATGTCGATGATAGCCGCTATCCTATCACGCACGTTCGATCGTTTGGTACTCCAGCTACGATTGCGATCGCAACATTTCTCGATAGCCGCCCAGAAATGGATGAAGAGCTCGGCAGGCTTTACGATGGAATGATGGGATCTTACCACGCATACATGAACATTCATCGTGCTGCGGTTCGGACATGGGCTCATGAAGCTCACGATCCCCAAGCTTTTCTGTGGCAATTCCAACGGGCAGATGTTTTGGCAGCCTTGGTGTATCTCCAAATCGACAAATTGCTCACCAATATGACTCGGCTTCGTAACCATATCCCGTTCGAGCAAGCCGATGCAGTATGCCTACGCATTCACGAACCCGAACATATACCCTTGGTACGCTATATGGTCGATCTCGGCTGTGATCCGCATTTACCGGATATGGAAACGTTTACGAGGGAGACCGTCGGCGGCTATACCCAGAAGTGCGATTCCGTGATCGGGGCACAGCTGCTGGGGCCATTGTCGATGGCCGAGGCAGTATACGTCGCAGATCGTGCCGTCGGTAAGGTAGTGGTATAATCCCTATCAAACGTCACGGCACAATACAGAATACGTTCTAGAGCGAATCAAACATGTGAGCTAAGTTTTTACGTTCTACCTGGAAATAATCTGTAAATTTCATATATTCTTTTCATGGCAGAACTTATCGACCTTCAACAGTTACCGGTTCATCTCGTTCTATCGCGATAGTGATGGTGTGGTTACGCACACCGTCGTTTTCGTCGTATTCGGGGATTGTGATCGTTATTTCCTGCTCGCCGCCAATGTTAACGGCGTCTACGACGAGGAGGTACGAAAGGTAGTCGGAGATTGCTTGTCCCTGCAGCAATTCGATTATCGCCGGTTCGTTTTGGATCCACCGGAAGAGCTCGGATTCCGGCGTTTGGACCATGGCGGATAGCAATTGCATCATTGCGCGTTCTCCTATTTCCGTATCCTGGACGATAAGCGTCGAGACTTCGTCGCCATCGCTAAGCGGAGTCAGCAAGGTTTGCGTGTATGTTCGTTCAGAGATGTCGCGCGGGTTTACATTTTCCGCGATTGCCTTGCCGTCGAGAATATTTACTTTCATGGCGAGCGGGACGGATGATTGAAGCGGACCTACCTTGGCGACTAACGGCTCGGGTTGGTTCCAGCCGAGCCGTTCCTGGACGAGCCCCCGCTCAGTAGGAATTGCCGCGATAAATACCGATACCTTGAATGCTGCTGCCGCATCCGGCGTGGTTCCTACGTGCACCGCTTCGGGCGCCATGATTATCAATTGGCGGGAAATATCAGGGTCCTCGGAGGTATTCATTACGAGAGAAAGTCTATTCATAACCCGAATTATAGAAAAATTCCGAAATGTTTACAGGCTGCTAACTCCTAACAGATTGAACTTCGAAAACAGTCAATCTATCTGATATGTCTATTACATTTAAATTTCATTTGGATATAATTCGGACACAATGAAAGTCACTATAGCGTCTGTCACCAATATCCCCGATGGGCAATTCTACCAACGAGGTTCGTACGAGGCGGGGAACGTCGAGCGAACCTGCTCAATAGAAGGTGGGGCGAGCGCTAGTTTGAGAGTGGTACGGTATTACCAGAAATACGTACACGTGTCTGTCAGCTCCGTGCGGGGCAAAAATACCGAACATCCTGTTACAACGCATATACATGCGGTGACGAGGCCCGAATTCGCATTGGTTCACGAACCGCGCGACCACTACGATCTCGTAAGTCAATTTCCCGAGGCATCAAATGTAACATCGGCATTGGTTCTCATTAGCCTTGCCGATACCGATTTCGTAGCGAACTCCTTTTTGACGCTTGGCCTTGCCAACTCGCATCTTGATCAGGCTGGCTCCGATTGGCTTTTATCGGTGCGAGAACGGCTCATTACCGAAGGTGCGCTTGGTTCAATTTCAGGTAGCGGCATGCGCCACTACAGTTCCTTAGTATTGGTTCATGCCGATCAGGCTTTCAACCCGACGTTTGCCGATTTGGGAACTAAGTTTGTGCCTTAAATGCCGCCTTATATATAAGAGTGATTTTCTAGGTATCGATCCCCTCTTCTTCGAAAATTCTGTCCCAGCCTCCCGGGTCGAGCAGAATTTCCCGGACTGGTCTTACTGCCGTTTCGGGACCGATCGAATGCCGTCGGTAAAAAAGATACTGCCGGCTGACTTCCCAGGCAAGCGCCATTACACTGGTACAGGTAGCAAGTGTTGCCACAAGCATGACAGATCTCATTCCATCAGGTGATGTAGACATTTGGGGGATCATCTCGTCGGGAATGTTCGTGCATAAAAGGAAGAATGCGCTTGCGAGCGTAGTCCAAGCCATTTTCTGGCGCTCAATCATGATGTCTAGATACTCAGCATACTGCAACGAAGAGAGGAAGACCTGGTCGTGTGATGTCGGAGATTCGTTGCGATTGCCGTTGGAATTCATGGGGGATTATAGCACGGCACAACGCTTCTCCTAGGATAAATTATCGTTACGGCGTCTTGTATAAATGGCTATAAATCGCGGTATTTTGGCCGCCTACTCACCCCGCGTTGCGTGATTTGGGATGTTGTATGGGTGCCTTTCTTGGATGCTTGACATGGGTGATATCTTCGTGTAATATCACAACGTATTTCACAATACAGCTCTTAAATCAAACGAATAGCGACGCTGAAATACATTTTCCGTTCTTGACAATTTAATAGTGATAGGAAACCTGTTAATTCTTTTTTATACTTTACAAAGTAATTTTAAATTAATTTAAAGCTTTGATTAAACTTTTGAATTGCAACTCGTTTAGCACGTTTTGCGATAATTCAATAAAGTCCTAAGAAATTAGGCATTTTTTTTGAGAGTTTGATCCTGGCTCAGGATGAACGTTGGCGGCGTGCCTTAGGCATGCAAGTCGTGCGGGTTAAGTGGGCTGCACTCTGTGGTTTATGATCATAGGGTGCAGTCCGCAAGACTAGCGGCGAACGGGTGAGTAATAAGTAGATTACCTCCCTTAGAGTTCGGGATAGCCCAGGGAAACTTGGAGTAATACCGGAGATGAAGCAATTCCAAAGCAGCAATGCGCTCTAAGATGGGTCTGCTCGCTATCAGCTAGTTGGTGTGGTAAAGGCGCACCAAGGCTAAGACGGCTAACTGGTCTGAGAGGATGATCAGTCACATGGGAACTGAGACACGGTCCAGACACCTACGGGTGGCAGCAACTAGGAATATTGGACAATGGGGGAAACCCTGATCCAGCGACGCCGCGTGGAGGATTAAGGCCGAAAGGTTGTAAACTCCTTTTGTATGGGAACAAATTGAGGGTACCATACGAATAAGCTACTGCTAACTTCGTGCCAGCAGCAGCGGTGATACGGGGGTAGCAAACGTTATCCGGAATTATTGGGCGTAAAGAGATGCGTAGGCGTTCTGTTAAGTCTCATGTTAAATTCTGCAGCTTACCTGTAGACATGCGTGGGAAACTAATAGAATTGAGGAAATCAGAGGAAGGTAGAATTCTCCGAGGAGAGGTAAAATTCGTAGATACGGAGAGGAATACCAATGGCGAAGGCAACCTTCTGGGATTTTCCTGACGCTAAGGCTCGAAAGCGTGGGGATCAAAACGGATTAGATACCCGTGTAGTCCACGCCGTAAACTATGTCTACTATGTGTCCGCTATGTAAGATGATTCCTTTATTGGAATTTTCCCCGCATAGTGGGTGCAACAGCTAACGCGTTAAGTAGACCGCCTGTGGAGTACGGCCGCAAGGCTAAAACATAAAGGAATTGACGGGGACCCGCACAAGTAGTGGAGCGCCTGGTTTAATTCGACGCTGAACGAAGAACCTTACCAAGGCTTGACATGTAGAGAAGTCTGGGGAAACTTGGATGTGCCCGCAAGGGAACTCTAACACAGATGCTGCATGGCTGTCGTCAGTTCGTGTCGTGAGATGTTTGGTTAAGTCCATAAACGAGCGCAACCCTCACCCAATGTTGTATATCTTTGGGAACTGCCTTGTTTCAACAAGGAGGAAGGTGGGGATGACGTCTAGTCCGCATGGCTCTTACGCCTTGGGCTACACAGACGCTACAATGGTCGATACAGAGGGTTACCAACCCGCGAGGGGGAGTCAATCTCATAAAGTCGACCTCAGTTCGGATTGTAGGCTGCAACTCGCCTGCATGAAGCTGGAATTACTAGTAAACGCGTGTCAGCATGGCGCGTTGAATACGTTCTCGGGTCTTGTACACACCGCCTGTCAAGTTATGGGAGTTGGGAATACCCGAATGGTCATCGGTTTTGATCAGAAGGTAGGCTCGACGACTGTAATTAAGTCATAACAAGGTAGCCGTAGGGGAATCTGCGGCTGAATCACCTCCTTTCTAGGGAGATGAATTTTATTAGGTAATCCTTTTAAGGAATTACCCTTTGGCTCTCACGCCAAAGTTTGGGGAAGCTCTTTTAGTTTCTTGGTGTTTCTTAAAACCAAGGCAATTAAAAGTATGACTAAGATTAGCAGGTAATTCCTATCACTATTAAGTTGTTAAACGGAGAGGAGGCAGAAATGCCTCCCTTTTTCTTTTTCCTACGCATCTGCCATGGTATAACCGGCCGTAAGCTTGAAAGAATTTCGCCCTTCTTCCGGGAGTATTGAGGATTTCGTGATATACTTATGCTATGGGAGTTCTCGTTGACCTGACCGGAGCAGAATCGATGGAGCAGAACGCGTATTTAGGCTCGTATTCTCTTCGTGATGATGTTCGCCAACGTATTATCCAGCATGCAGATATGGCACTTGTTCGTACCCATGACGACTTGTTCCGGGCTGTCAGTGCGCATTACGACCCAATGTCCCACCGCAGCGGTTGGGCTTTAAACTGGGCAAACCAAATGATCGGCAGTTACCGCATGACGTATAACGTCGTAGCAGCCACGTTGCCTGAACCGGATTCATTTGACAAGCGCATTCGCGTCGAGAGCGCGTATCTATGGGGCAGTAGGTACGACCATACGGGCAACACACCGCTCGAACTTTTAACAATTCATTCTATGCAGGTACGTGACCTGCGCCGTAAAAGTTCAGTGCGCGGCTATATCGGAGTCGTGAACAAACAACTTTTGGCAAGCAGCTATGCAGTAACCGGCATGAGGCTTTCTTTTTTCGACTTTACTACGATCGATGCTATCGCACCGGGTTCGACCATGGTATTCAATCCATTGACCGTCGATGCAATGCACCGTGCTGCAGTACTATCACAGGTCGACTTGGGAAAGCGATCGGTTGCACTGGAGGCGCGTCAAGTCGATCCCTGCGTATTCAGGGAAGAGACGATTCGTGTGATCGATGGTGAGCTGCAATCGATGCTTGATCTCATTGATGTAACGAAGACCTATGATGGCCGGTATCAGGCGCATATGCGATCGTTCGCCACATACCAAGCACAACAACCATGAAAGACAGAACCGTAAACCCACTATTACTTGAAGCTGGCACTGGAGTTGTCTCAGGCGGAATCGCAGGATTGGTTACGAGAGCCGTCATTGCTTCTATGCCTGAACCTGCAGAATCTTGCGGTACATTCCTCTGCGGGGTGCAGCAGTTTATTCATGCGTTACCGCCTATCGTGACTCCGCTCGCGATCGGGATTCTCGTTGCCCTTGGCGTAACGGTCGCGTTGGAACGACGCGCTGCCGCAATGCCGTGGAATTGGGGCCGCCGTAATACCTTTTGATTTGCTCGCACGGTTTGACTATTATTATTCAGTTGTTGAAGAGGTTTTATAAAATTTTCAGGTATTGTTACTACTCAGTATTAATTGTCTTGTTATTCAGCGGTTCGTCATTAGGACAATCGAGCTCCGTAAGTCGGGTAACGTGGGTCGGCAAGCCATGGTATCTGCATGGCGTGAATGTCCCCTGGTACCAATGGCAATGCGATTTTGGATGCAATAGCGACGGCGGTGTCGTGGGCAATGCTGCGAATATTGAAACGGGGTTCCAGAAGCTGAAAGATGCACAGGTCCATATGGTTCGATGGTGGGTTTTCGAGGGAGATCCATGGCAGATAAAGCGTGATGCCTCCAATATGCCGACACAAATTGATCAATCAATTTATGCGGATTTCGATAAAGCATTACAATTGGCGGAAAAGTACGACTTGTATTATGACTTCGTCTTGTTCTCCGGACCTTCTGCTATTCCGCAAAGTTGGCTTACGAACGCTTCGCAAAAAGCAAAACTCGCAGAAGTCCTCGGCACACTGTTTGCCCATTACAAGGCTAATCCTCGCATCATGTCGTGGGAAATCTTTAACGAGCCCGAGTGGGATATTTGGAACCAGAAAGTTAAAGAGGCGGATGTCGTATCGCTGACCAAGGAAATTATCGCCTCGCTTAGGAAGAACTCGTCGGCGAAAGTAACCATCGGCCAGGCGGCGCTTGATGGCATTCCAATGTGGAAGGATGTTGACCTCGATTACTTATCGCCCCACTGGTACGGTTATATGTCGAGCGGTGACTGGTGCGCGACCTGCACTACAGCGAGCGCGGTTGCCGCGAGATATGGCGTCAATAAGCCTATCGTTATTGGCGAAATGCATTTCGGCGACTCGGTTCCGGCAGATCAGGCAGTCCGCGCTTTTTACGATAGGGGATTTGCCGGTGCCTGGGGATGGTCCCTATTTCCCGAGAAAACATACGATAAGCTGGCGCTCAATATGGCGGCCATCAAGCAATTCTCATTGGCACACGCCGATATCGTGGGCCCCACGACATCCAATGTTCCAACGACGTTCGTTACGCCAACAGCAGCCACTGCAACGCCAACCGTCACGGGAACACCAAAGCCTACCAATACCGCTCTGCCTCCGCCGTTCTACCAATGCGAGCTCAAAAGCGAGGGCGATGCCGACTGCAACAACCTCATCAACCTGAGCGACTTCGAGCTGTTCCGTAAGGAGTACAATAAGCTTCTGGATACCATGAAGTCCGATTTCAACAAGGACAACAAGATAACGCTCATGGACTTCGAGATTTGGAGAAGAAACTTTCGATAGAGATTAACGTAATGTACCCCCCTTAGCATTCCACTGTATAAACATCATGGAAACAAAAAGATTAACTACTAGAGAAATTATACTTACCTTCATCGTCTTTGTGCTGGCATTCGTGGTGACCGCAGAGTCGACTGTCTTGTTGTACCGGTGGAAGAACCCTGTGACACAACAACCTATTGGCATGGCAAACCCTACGCCGATATCGACGCCAACGCCGAAGACGACAACCATACCTGAAGCAACTACAACGGCAACCGTTGATTTATCACATGTATCTGAGAAGGATGCTCCAGCATGTCCAAACCAGCAGGGATTCCTTCTGTATGCGAATGATGAGTTTAAGTTTTGCTACCCGTTGAGTCTGGATATGACCCGAAACGATGATGGTAAGGCCAATAAGCGATCTGTCTCTTTCGACGGCATGCAAGCATCGCTCGTTGTAGCGCGTAACGATTCATATGGTTTGGCCGGCAACTGTATAACCTATACAAGCACTGTACTGGGCGGAATGGAGTCGACACGAGGGACGCGACAAGAAGAGAAAACAGATCATACATGCGGGGATACTACCCAATTCATTACCACGACAAAGTCTTCGGGGAACCAATCGAAGTCGTACTTCATCGCATACACGAACAAGGCCGGGTATACTCTCAAGAAGGCGGACTACGACGTTATCGAGAGGACTTTCGCCGTAATTCGGGAATAAGTGGTGTTTGACGCGATTATCGATTGGTTGATTCGGCAAATCGTTTGGACGATAATGGTCGTCATATGCAAAGACTCAATTATATCGACACGATTGCCCCGTCACTCAGCGGAGGCACAGCACCCGAAGGTACGTTTGCGTTTTTGACGGTTATTGCGCCGGATGCACTTGTTGCTTTACCAGGGGCAGCGTATACCGAGAAGGCGCAGATATGCGTCGCCCTCGTTTCTGTCCAGGCGAATAGAACATCGAGTCAACCGGCTCCATGGAATGGGGAACCGATTGAGGCAACCTTCGCTTTGCCCACCACCAATACCGCTATATTGACGAATATGTACCTTGCCGACCCAGAGCAAGTGCTGGAGGTCTCAAAAACTGAAGATCGCGAGCCCGCTCCTGCAGAGGTAGAAATCGATTGGCTAGCTCCGGGAGTATTGCTCCAGACTGTTGAGGATAATTCTCGATACCGCGAAGTCGTCGCTTTGGAAAACGAGAAACTCGAAGCGGGTTCGGCCGGTTATGCTCGTCTGCATGAAGGCGATACCGTCACGCTAAGGATGGAACCTGGATTTTTATACTCGCAGGTTTTGATTATCGTATTCCAACTTGCGACCGGTGATCTTGATGAAGAACCGACGATCGATTTAACCGAGCGTGGAGACGGCGTCGAGGCTCGCCACCAGATAGACTTCTTCGTTACCGATAAGTGAGATTGGGAATGCGATGATATAATGCCTACATGGCATTCTGTTACCAGGCGCTATACTTGCCGGTTTCCGGATTTTATCGGAGGAACGACCTCCAAGCTCCTGATGCGATACACGGTATCCCGTTCATGCTCGACAATCTGAGCGCAGGATTTAGTATACGGGCATATGCCGAGGAGTTGGAGACGGCTATCAATGTCGGCCGAGAAGGCGGATATCAACCCGGGCCAGGGACGCAAAAAGCTGTCGTGTATACCCAGACTTCGTACTTTCTCGGCACCGGTTCCATTCCGGTTTCCCGCGTATTGCCGGAATCGCTTATGAAGATGTACGAAATCGTCGATGGGACGATGGAGATTGACGAAGACGAGAAAAGGCTTGAGGTTCACATAGACGCTCGCGATAGGACTAACCCGTTTATCGTTTGGTCTCCTAACTCAGGTACGATGGAATACACCGCCTCACCCCGGTATATCGTTGATGCCTGCGGCTTGCCCGCGTTCGTAATAACGCGCCTACCTCACGTTCATCCCGATGTGCACCGGCTCGGATCTCGGGTCGGAAATTGGTTTACCGATATGGGATACGCGCAAGAAGCTACGTACCGATATTTGTTCCGCGACGAGGCGGCTGAGCCCGATTCTTCGAACGTGATCGAAATGGTTCACTATCAGGCCGGCTTGCTTTTCGGGGCATTCGCATGGGAAGAAAGCATACCGGAGGAAACCATGCGGGAATGGGAAGCAAGTACAAGGAGGTAGTCTGGTGCATATATAGGCACAGTTTTCTATTCGGCTGTATACTTTCGCATGACGCATCAACCCCGAATCGCATCCGATTGTCCTGTTTGGGAAGCCGCTGCCTATCTTGAACTTCGTAACGGATATACGACTGATTACGAGCCGGGAACACGGTATGCGAGCATGATGGTATTACATCAATTTTATCCGATTCTTGATAGCACCATTTACACGATCGTCACAAAAGATCCCGATCGGACGTATCTTGACGATTGGTTGGAGGCTATCTGCCCGTTCATACTCGAAAAGTTTCTCGAGTCTCATCCTCATATCGGCAGCCAATTGGAGAACGGGACACATCCGTATCCTGTCTTTTTCATGAGAAACATAAGCGCTGCCCTTAAAGCATCGCAAACGCGTCGGTATAATCCGTCAACCATTCGGGCATTTAAATCCGGGTTGCGATACCCGTTTGATCCGAACCAGATAGAACCGGGGTGGGGAGCTTTCCTCGCAGAAGGCGGATTGACGACCGTTTTCGGGTCTAAGTTAGATTTGATGCGAGATGCCATCGAAACTATGCAGATCATCCAATCGTCGACGAGGGTTGAACCTGCCCCGCTTCGCGCCTGGTTCGATAGGCAATTTTCGGACGCGGAATTCGGGTTGGGATCCATGAACTCGTATTGCCCCGCAATTACACCGATGAAACGGTTCTGTGCTTCTGCCGTCGTACAGATGGCTGGTTTCATGGGGGAGCTTCCAATTTCAGCTCCTGCGATACACGGAAGAACTTTCAGGGAGGTCGATGACATCTTCCGTGATTACGGCTCACTTGCGTAAACTTGCTTTTATACGTAAAATCCGTACAGTTCTTATTCGAAAGAATCGGAATGATCGGAAATGTTCGATTATACCTGGTATAATCGGATGTTTGGGGAGCGCATAGCTCAGCTGGCTAGAGCGCAGTCCTGATAAGACTGAGGTCCCTGGTTCGAGCCCAGGTGCGCTCACCAGTTAAATGCCTTTGGCATTTAACAGTGATCAATGTTCAATTGTGAATTATCAATTGTTTCATTGAATCATAGTAAGTTCTTTGAATGGTGAATAATGTTGTTCAAGAA